>NZ_JANFAK020000028.1:0-211 GCF_024721315.2 Streptomyces sp. Isolate_45 | reverse complement strand
TTGACAATCTCGGTTTGGGGGGTGTGGTGGTTAATATGGGGGGGGGGGGGGGGGGGGGGGGGGGGGGGGGGGGTGGGGGGCGCGGGGGGGGGGGGGGCCGGGGGGGGGGGCCCCCCCGCCGGCCCCCCCCCCGGGGGGGCGGACGCGGACGGGCTGGACGCGCTGGGCCCCGCCGGGTGGCCGCAGGCCTGGACCTCGGAGCTGCTCGCGC
>NZ_JANFAK020000286.1 GCF_024721315.2 Streptomyces sp. Isolate_45 | reverse complement strand
AACCCCGGGTCGGGAGTGGTCCGGGGTGCCGGGCCGCCCGGGGGCCCGGCCCGGGGGGGGGGGCGGGGCGCGGCACCGGTCCCGGGCGACTCCGAGGGCACGGGTTCCGCCCGAGCGGCCGACGCCGGCTCCGCGGTGGACGGCACCGGCGGCGGTGACGGCGAGGAGGGCGACGCCGCCGACCCGCCGACCGGCGGCGACGAAGGCTGGGTCGGCGTCGAGGACGCGCTCACGCTGCTCGGCTCGCCCCTCGGCGGAATGGACGCCGCCGACCTGCGGCGGCTCGGCCGGGCACTGCGCGACGAGGAGCGGGCCGCCGGGGTCACCGCCCCCGCGCCCTCCGACGTCCTGCTGGCCCGCGCCCTCGCCGAACCCGAGCGGCTCACCGCCCACGACCCCGCCTACGCCCGCGGAGCGCAGCGCCTCGGCCTGCTCCTGCGCAAGGCCCGCGAACTCCTCCAGGGCGGCGGCACCGCCGAAGAGGCCCTGTGGGCCCTGTGGGACGGCACCCCCTGGCCGCAGCGCCTCGAACGCGGCGCCCGCCGCGGCGGCGCCGCCGGCCGCAACGCCGACCGCGACCTCGACGCCGTCTGCGCCCTCTTCGACAACGCCGCCCGCGCGGAGGAACGTACCGGCGGCCGCGGCGCGCTCAACTTCCTCGAACAGCTCGAAGCCGAGGACATCGCCGCCGACACCCTCACCACCCGGGCCGTCCGCCGCGACGCCGTCACCCTGATGACCGCCCACCGCTCCAAGGGCCTCGAATGGGGCCTCGTCGTCATCGCCGGGGTCCAGGAAGGGCTCTGGCCCGACCTGCGCCGTCGCGGCTCCCTCCTCGAAGCCGACCGCATCGGCCGCGACGGCCTCGCCGAACCCCTCACCCCCGGCGCGCTCCTCGCGGAGGAGAGGCGGCTCTTCTACGTGGCCGCCACCCGCGCCCGCCACCGCCTCGTCGTCACCGCCGTCAAGGCCCCCGCCGAGGACGGCGACCAGCCCTCCCGCTTCCTCACCGAACTCGGCGTCACCCCCAAGGACGTCACCGGCCGCCCCCGGCGCCCCCTCGCCGTACCCGCCCTCGTCGCCGAGCTGCGCGCCACCACCGTCGACCCCGACGCCTCCGAGGCCCTGCGCGACGCCGCCGCCCGCCGCCTCGCCCGCCTCGCCGCGCTGACCGACGACGACGACCGCCCCCTGGTCCCCGCGGCACACCCGCAGCGCTGGTGGGGCCTGTACGAACCCACCCTCAGCACCGTCCCGCTCCGCGACCGCGACCGGCCCGTCGCCCTCTCCGGCAGCGCCCTGGACCAGCTCGCCAACACCTGCTCCCTCCAGTGGTTCCTCGGCCGCGAGGTCAAGGCCGACGCCCCCTCCACCGCCGCCCAGGGCTTCGGCAACGTCGTCCACGTCCTCGCCGACGAGGTCGCCTCCGGCCGAACCCCCGCCGACCTCGCCGTCCTGATGGAACGCCTCGACTCCGTCTGGGACGCCCTCGCCTTCGACGCCCCCTGGAAGTCCCGCCAGGAGAAGGACAACGCCCGCGCCGCCCTGGAACGCTTCCTGCGCTGGCACACCACCGACCGCGGCGGCCGCGCCTCCGTCGCCACCGAGCACGACTTCGACGTCACCCTCGACGCGGGCGAGTACGCCGTACGGATCCGCGGTTCCATGGACCGCGTCGAGGCCGATCCGCAGGGCCGCGCGTACGTCGTCGACTTCAAGACCGGCAAGGCCGCGCCGACCAAGGACGAGGTCGCCCGCCACCCCCAGCTCGCCGTCTACCAGCTCGCCGTCCGCGAGGGCGCCGTCGACGAGGTCTTCGACGGCCTGCGCCCCGAACCCGGCGGCGCCGAACTCGTCCAGCTGCGCCAGGACGCCGCGAAGAAGGACGGCGGCGACGGGATCCCGAAGATCCAGGCGCAGCAGCCCCTCCAGGAGGGGACCTCCGGCGAGTGGGTCGGCGACCTCCTGGCCACCGCCGCCGGCCGGGTCCTCGACGAACGCTTCGCCCCCGCCACCGGCGAACACTGCGGGCGCTGCTCCTTCCGCAGCGCGTGCAGCGCCCGCCCCGAGGGCCGCCAGACCGTGGAATGAGACGGCGGCGAGGAGTGTCGGTGCGGGCGGCTAGCCTTTTGAGGTGACCGCGTACGAGTCCGGGCGCACCCCCGTCCTCACCGATCCCGAGCAGCTCAAGGAGCTCCTCGGGATCCCGTTCACGCCCGAACAGATGGCCTGCGTCACCGCCCCGCCCGCCCCCCAGGTCGTCGTCGCGGGCGCCGGCTCGGGCAAGACCACCGTCATGGCCGCCCGCGTCGTGTGGCTCGTCGGAACCGGAGCCGTCGCCCCCGAACAGGTCCTCGGACTCACCTTCACCAACAAGGCCGCCGGAGAACTCGCCGAACGCGTCCGCAAGGCCCTCGCCCGCGCCGGCATCAGCGACCCCGACCCCTCCCCGGCCGACGTGGAAGCCGGCACGGCGGGCGGCGAGCCCCGGATCTCCACCTACCACGCGTTCGCCGGGCAGCTCCTCAAGGACCACGGCCTGCGCATCGGCCTGGAGCCCAGCGCGCGCCTCCTCGCCGACGCCACCCGCTTCCAGCTCGCCGCGAAGGTGCTCCGCGAGGCCCCCGGCCCCTACCCGGCCCTCACCAAATCCCTCCCCGACCTCGTCGGGGACCTCCTCGCGCTCGACGGGGAACTCTCCGAGCACCTCGTCGACCCCGCCCGGCTCCGCGCGTACGACACCACCCTGCTCGACGAGCTGGCCGACACCCGACTCACCAACGAGGACCTGCGAAAGGTCCCCGAAGCCGTCCGCGGCCGCCTCGAACTCCTTGAGCTCGTCGCCCGCTACCGGGCCGCCAAGCGCTCCCGCGACCTCTTCGACTTCGGCGACCAGATAGCCCTCTCCGCGCAGCTCGCCACCACCCGCCCCGAGGTCGGCGCACTGCTGCGCGAGGAGTTCCGGGTCGTCCTCCTCGACGAGTACCAGGACACCTCCGTCGCCCAGCGACTGCTGCTGTCCGGGCTCTTCGGCGGCGGCACCGGCCACGCCGTGACCGCCGTCGGCGACCCCTGCCAGGCCATCTACGGCTGGCGCGGAGCCTCCGTCGCCAACCTCGACGACTTCCCCGAGCACTTCCCGCACGCCGACGGCACCCCCGCGACCCGCCTCTCGCTCAGCGAGAACCGGCGCAGCGGCGGCCGCCTGCTCGAACTGGCCAACGGCCTCGCCGCCCCGCTGCGCGCCATGCACGAAGGGGTCGAGGCGCTGCGCCCCGCACCCGGCGCCGAACGCGACGGCTCGGTCCGCTGCGCCCTGCTGGAGACCCACGCGGAGGAACTGGACTGGCTCGGCGACTCCGTCGCCCACCTGGTGCGCACCGGCAAGGAACCCGGCGAGATCGCCGTGCTGTGCCGCTCCGCCGCCGACTTCGCGCGGATCCAGGCCGTCCTGGTGGCCCGTGACGTACCGGTGGAGGTCGTCGGCCTGTCGGGACTGCTGCACCTGCCGGAGGTCGCCGACCTGGTCTCCGTCTGCGAGGTGCTCCAGGACCCCGGCGCCAACGCCGCCCTGGTCCGGCTCCTCGTCGGCCCGCGCTGGCGGATCGGCCCCCGCGACCTGGCGCTCCTCGGGCGCCGGGCCCGGCAACTGGTCGCCCGTCCGTCCGGTCCCGACGCCGGGCCCGACGGGCGGCTCGCCGCCGCCGTCGAAGGCGTCGACCCGGCGGAGATCGTCTCCCTCGCCGACGCCCTGGAGACGTTCCTCGACGGGGCCGGCCGGGCCCCCGACGAACTCCCCTTCTCCGCCGCCGCCCGCGTCCGGTTCGCGCACCTCGCCCAGGAACTGCGTGACCTGCGGCGTTCCCTCGCCGACCCGCTGATGGACGTACTGCACCGGGTCCTGGCCGCGACCGGGCTGGACGTCGAGCTGTCCGCGTCCCCGCACGCGCTGGCGGCCCGCCGCCGCGAGACCCTGTCCAACTTCATGGACGTCGCCGCCGGCTTCGCCGCCCTCGACGGCGAGGCGACCCTGCTCGCCTTCCTCGGCTTCCTGCGCACCGCCGCCCAGTACGAGAAGGGCCTCGACCACGCGCTGCCGGGCGGGGAGAACACCGTCAAGGTGCTCACCGCCCACAAGTCCAAGGGCCTGGAGTGGGACGTGGTCGTCGTCCCCGACCTGTGCGCCGGCTCCTTCCCGAAGGAGAAGCCGCCGGAGGCCTGGACCTCCTACGCGAAGGTCCTCCCGTACGGCCTGCGCGGCGACACCGCGACCCTGCCCGAGGACCCCGCCTGGACCTCGGCGGGCCTGAAGTCCTTCAAGGCCGCCCTCAAGGAGCACAAGGCCGTCGAGGAACTCCGCCTCGGCTACGTGACCTTCACCCGCCCCCGGTCCCTGCTGCTCGCCTCCGGCCACTGGTGGGGCCCGACCCAGAAGCGCCGTCGCGGCCCCTCCGACTTCCTGACCGCCCTGCACGACCACTGCGCGGCCGGCCACGGCGAGATCGAGGCCTGGGCCGAGGAGCCCGCCCCGGACGCCGAGAACCCGGCCCTCGCCGCGGAATCCGCTCCCGAGCACTCCTGGCCCCTGCCCCTCGACCCCGACTCGCTGGCCCTGCGCCGACGGGCCGCCGCCCTCGTCGAGTACCACCTGGCACACCGCCCCGAGCACGCCCCCACCCCGCCGCCCGACCCCTACCTCTGGCCCCCGCACTGCGAGGACCCCACCGACGAAACCCCCTGGCCGGACCCCCTGCCGGACGACCCGTGGCCGGCCGACCCCGCGCTGCCCGCTTCCCGTGCCGGTGTCCCGGACCCCCTGCCGGACGACCCGTGGCCGGCCGACCCCGCGCTGCCCGCTTCCCGTGCCGGTGTCCCGGGCTCCCTGTCGGACGACCTGTGGGCGGGTGAGGCGGTGGCTCCCGGCTCCCGTGCCGCCGGGGCGCCGGGGCCGTCGTCGGACGACCTGGAAGTGGGCGAGCCCGCCGTGTCCGGTGCCGGTGCCCCCGCCTCGCTGCCGGACGACCCGTGGGCGGGCGGCACCGCGCTGTCCGCTTCCCGTGCCGGTGCCCCCGCCCCTGCGCCGGCTGATCCGCGGACCGCCGGGCCCGCTTCCCGTGCCGGGGATCCGGAGGGCTCGTCGGACGACCTCTGGGCGGGTGAGGCGGCGGTGCCCGCCTCCCGTGCCGCCGGGGCGTCCAAGGACGGCGAGCACGCCTCCGACACCCCCTGGGCGGGCCGGGTCGCCGTACCCGCGCCCCGTG
>NZ_JANFAK020000285.1 GCF_024721315.2 Streptomyces sp. Isolate_45 | reverse complement strand
CCCCCCCCCCCCCCCCCCCCCCCCCCCCCCCCCCCCCCCCCCCCCCCCCCCCCCCCCCCCCCCCCCCCCCGGGTGGGTGTGGGAGTTGGGTCAGAGGTAGGGGCCGGAGCGGACCGCGCCGTGCGGGCCGTCCTCGTCGTCCTCGTGCGAACCGCCGGGCGGCAGTGCGCGGCGCATCTGCTCCAACTGGGCCCGCGCCGCCATCTGCTGCGCGAACAGGGCCGTCTGGATCCCGTGGAAGAGACCCTCCAGCCAACCCACCAACTGCGCCTGCGCGATCCGCAGTTCCGCCTCGGAGGGGATGGCCTCCTCGGTGAACGGCAGGGACAGGCGCTCCAGTTCCTCGACCAGCTCGGGGGCGAGGCCGTCTTCGAGCTCCTTGACCGAGGCGGCGTGGATGTCCTTGAGCCGGACCCGGCTCGCCTCGTCGAGAGGTGCGGCACGTACCTCTTCCAGGAGTTGCTTGATCATGCTGCCGATCCGCATGACCTTGGCGGGCTGTTCGACCATCTCCGTCACCGGGACCTCGCGCGACTCGTCATCGGCGCCGCCGACCGCCATCCCGTCCTGTCCCACGATCAGGACGTTCGGGGGGCTGTCCTGCGACCGTTCACTCCTCGGCATCTCCATGCCGACATTCTCTCGCACACCTGCGTACTCACACGGTGTGCCCCCGCGAGAGCGTGATCCACCCTCGGTGGGGCCGGAACATCCACTCTCGGTGGGGGCCGGAACGTCCGCCCGGCCCCACTGAGGGTGTCAGCCCGCTTCCCGGCGGGCCAGTGCGCCGCTCGACCGGGTGACCAGCGCCGCAAGCAGGGCCGCTCCCAGCGGGACCAGGATCAGCAGTCCCGCCAGCGTGGACCAGGGCACGGCGATCGGCACGTACAGGTCGGTGTCCTTCAGCGTGGCGTAGCCCATTTCGACGCCGTGCCGGATCAGGCGTTCCTGTTCGCGTTCCTGGGTGAGCCGCAGTCCGACGGCCGGCAGGATTCCGGCGGCGGAGCCGAGGACCACGCCCATCAGGGCGACGACCCCGCATTGGAAGCCGCTCAGGGTGCGCCGGACGCGCGGGGCGGCGCCGACCGCCGCGAGCGTCTTGAGGTCGGCTTCGGCGTCGGCCTGGGCGAGTCCGGTCGCGATGCCGGCCGCGCCGATGGTGACCAGGCCCGCGAAGACGGTGAGGACGAGCACGCCGAGGGTGCTCTCCGTCTTGTAGCCCTCCTCGACGGTGAGGTGGGCGTCGGCGCCCATCCGGTCGATCTCCCCGTCGAGCTTCTGCCGTTGCTCACCGGTGGCCCGGCCGTCGAGGCTGAAGTAGGCGCCGACGGGGGCGGTGGCGAGGCCCGCGGCCTTGGCGGCGGCCGGCGGTACGACCAGCCGGATGCCCCAGCCCTCGTCCGGGCGGGGAGCCGTGTGGACGGCGAGGGTCTTGTCCCGCCCGGGGAGTTCGGCGTTCTTGGCGGACGCCTCGTCGACGGCGGCCTGGTCGGTGACGACCCGCAGGGTGACCTGTCCGTCCTTCACGTCGCGCGGATCGAAGGAGACGGCCCGACCCTCCTTGAGCGCGGCGGTGGATCCGGGGTCGGTTACCGCGAGGACGGCCATCAGCTTCTCGTCGGCGACGACGACATCGGTGGTGGAGAAGAACGTGCGCGGTGCGCAGCGCGGGTCCTTGCGCAGCTCACGGGCCTGATCCGGGGTGAAGGAGTCGCTCCCGCCCGGGGCCTCGAAGAGCGGGCAGCGCTGTTCCTTGGGGGTGATGAGTTCGACGCGTCCGCAGCCCGGGTCGGACGCGCGCATCTCGCAGTTCGGGTTGCCGACCACGAACCGGTCCACATCGGCCCGTACGGCGACGGGCAGCGTCCTGGTGAGGGTCTCGCGCAGGGCCGGTACGTCCTTGTGGCCGCTGTTGTCACCGGCGGTCAGCGTGCCCGCTCCGGCGGGGAGTTGGGCGACGTACTCGTGCCGGGCCTGGATGTCCCGGCTGTGCTCGTACGTGGAGACCGCCACGGTTCCGGCGACGGCGGCCAGTACGGCGGCCACGGCCGGTGCCGTACGCCCCCGGTTGCGCACGGCGTCGCGCAGAGCGAGGCGCGGCGAGAGCGGGAGCCATCGTCCGAGCCGCCCGAACAGGCCGACGAGGACCGGGGTGAGGGCGACGACGCCCAGCTCGGCGATGGCGCTGCCCCCGGCGACGACGGTGGCGCTGACCCGGTAGTTCGCTCCGTAGAGGACGAGCGCGGCGCCCCCGGCCACGGCGACGAGGCCGATGACGGGCAGCACCCGGTTGGCGCGGCGGACGCCGCGGCGGCCGGTCAGGGAGGCCAGTACGGTCTGCCGGGACGCGGTGACCGCGGGCACGACCGCCGCGAGGAGGCCGGTCAGCACGGCGAGCAGGGCGATGCCGAGGAGCTCCGGAGGGCGGACGTCGAAGCCGCCGAAGCGGGCGCCGAGCTGCTCCTCCAGTACGGGCCTCAGCCCGACGGTGAGGGCCACGCCGATCGCGGTGCCGATGACGGCCGCGGCGGCGCCGATCACGAGGCCCCCGGAGAGCACGACGGCCCGGATGTGCCGCCGGTCGCCGCCGTTCGCGCCGAGCAGCCCCAGCTGGCGGCGCGAGCGCCGGGCACCGACCGCGAAGGCGGGACCGGCGAGCAGGCACACCTCCAGCATGGTCAGGCCGACGACGGTGGCCAGGACGGCCCGCTCGGTGACGCTGCCCCCCGAGCCGGGCTGCTCGAACCGTTCCTTCGGTTCCTGCCGGAACAGCGGGACGTCGGAGTCGGCGGGCGGGTCCAGGGTCACGGCGCGGGAGAGTACGAGCGCGCCCTTGGTGTTGGCCTCCTTGACCATGTTCCACGTGAAACCATCGCCGCCGACCGAGACCAGGTACGAGGTCCGGGCGGACACCCCGGGCGCCCCGGTGGCCTGCAGGGCCTTGTCCAGCGGGGCGAGCAGGGTGCCGGGGAGGGCGAGCAGCTCCACGGTCTTCAGCGAGGAGGGGAGCTCGTAGGACCCCACGACCTTGTACGCGACCGGTGAGCCGCGCGGGGTGACCGAGGAGCCGACGTACAGCCCGGAGGCCTTCAGGAAGGCGTTGGTGGCGACGATCTCCCCCGGCCCGTCGGGCAGCCGGCCGCGGTCGAGGGTGACGATGCCCCGGGTCAGCGGGTCGTGCACGTCCAGCTCGCGCAGGTCGGTGGCGAGGAGGCCGTGCGCGGTGTGCACCTTGGAGTGGCCCGAGGTGTCCTGGACGGCCTTCGCGCCCGCCGGGATCGTGGACTTCAGCGGGGGCAGTTCGGGCTGCTTGCCCGGCCGGTAGGCGTCGTAGCCGCCGACCGGCGCGTAGTGCTCGCCGTCGGGGTGTTGGAGCAGGGCGGCGTCGAGGTGGGCCTCGCCGATCCGGGCGTCGGCGGCGCCGATCTGACGGGTCAGGGTCTGTTCGGGCGAGAGCTCGCCGCTGCGCAGGGTGAGGTCGGCGGCGCTCACGCCGATGATCGGCAGCGCGATCATCGACAGCACGAGGGCGCTGCGGCCCTTGGCGCGCCAGGCGTCGCGGCGCGCGATGCGCAGGGCCGCGGCCCAGGGGTGGTACCAGGAGCCGAACGGGGAGGTCACAGGCCGGCCGCCCGCTCCGTGAGCAGCGAGTCTGCGCCGCTGCGCAGGGTCTCGTCGACGACGGTGCCGTCGCGCAGGAAGACGACCCGGTCCGCCCAGGCGGCGAAGCGGGGTTCGTGCGTGACCAGGATCCCGGCCGCGCCCGCGTCGCAGCGGTTGCGCAGCAGGGCGAGCACGGATTCGCCGGTCTCGGAATCGAGGGCGCCGGTGGGCTCGTCGGCGAGGACCAGTCGGCGGTCACCGACCAGGGCGCGGGCGATGGCGACGCGCTGCTGCTGGCCGCCGGACATCTCGTCGGGGAAGCGGTGGGCGAGCTGTGCGAGGCCCATCTCCTCCAGCGCGGCGCCCGAGGCGACACGGGCCTTGCGGGCGGAGACCCCGTCGAGTTCGAGGGGGAGCGCCACGTTCTCGGCCGCGGTGAGGGCCGGTATCAGGTTGTAGTCCTGGAAGACGTAGCCGATGCTGCGCCGGCGCAGCGCGGCGAGCTGCTTGCGGCTCGCGGTGGTGATGTCGACGCCCTCGACGACGACCCGGCCGCTGGTGGGGGTGTCGAGGCCGCCCGCGAGGGTGAGCAGCGTGGACTTGCCGGATCCGGACGGGCCCATCACGGCGACGAGTTCGCCGGGGTGGACGTTGAGGTCGATTCCGCGCAGGGCGTGCACCTCGGTGGCGCCGCTGCCGTGGGTGCGGACCAGCCGGTCGAGTTGGAGTACGGGTCGTGCGTGGTGCTGGTCGGGCATGAGGGGTTCCCCCTTGGAACGGTGGTCAGCCCCGCCGCGGGCGGGCGGTGCGGGGCCGGCCGGCGGTGGCGCCGGCGGCGGGCTCGGTGGCGGTGGCCTGCGGTGGAGCGGGCTCGGCGGGTGTCCGGGGGGTCTGCCCGGAGAGCCGTACGAGCCGTGCCTCGGAGTGGTCGAGCCAGCGCGCCTCGGCCTCGGTCTGGAAGATCAGCTGTTCCAGGACCAGCAGCCAGGCGAGGTCGTCGCGTTCGTCGGCCTCCCCGCTCTCGATGGCGCCGAGGGCCCGGGCCTTGAGCCGGGTGTAGTCCTGCATGGCCTGGACGGTGGCGTGCCGCTGGGACTGGATCACGGCCCGGATGTCCACGCCGGGGGCGCCGACGGCCATGGCGAGCTTGATGGACAGCTCGTCGCGGGGCGGGTTGGTGCGGTCGACGGGGCGCTCGTACCACTGGCGCAGTTCGGCGCTCCCGGTGTCGGTGATGACGTAGAGGGTGTGTCCGGCCGCGTCCTCGCCGCCGGGGGCGACGAGTCCGTCGCGCTCCAGGCGGGCGAGCGTGGTGTACACCTGCCCGACGTTGAGCGGCCAGGTGGAGCCGGTACGGGATTCGAACTCGGAGCGCAGTTGGGAGCCGTACCGGGGGCCCCGTTCCAGCAGGGCGAGAAGCCCGTGGCGAATCGACATACTCAGTATGTATACCGAGTATGCCCTCGACCGCAAGAATCCCCCGGCTCGTGGGAAGCCGGAGCCGGGCCCGTCAGCGGCCGCGCCGCAGCCGCATCCCCATGAAGCCGAGGCCCAGCCCCATCAGGGCCAATCCGGTGCCGAGCGGCAGTATGTGGGCGGCCAGATCGGCGGCCCGCTCGTTCGGCCCGGTGCCGATCGCGGTGACGGAGTCGGGCGGTCTCGGTACGGCGTGCGGCTGCGGCTCGGGGGTCACCTCGGGCGGGACGGCCGGCTCCCCGGGCGGCCGCGCCGGCCGTACGGGGTGCGCGGGGCGGGCCGG
>NZ_JANFAK020000284.1 GCF_024721315.2 Streptomyces sp. Isolate_45 | reverse complement strand
GGTATCAACTTTTGGCGTTGATTTTTGGCACGCTGTTGAGTTCTCAAGGAACGGACGCTTCCTTTGTACTCACCCTCTCGGGCTTTCCTCCGGGCTTTCGTTCTGTTCTGTTCTTGCGTTTCCGACTCTATCAGACTCTTTCGGGCCCGATTTCCTCGGTGCTTTCCAGGTCCTGCGCTTTCGCGCTTTTCCCTTTCCGGCGATTCCGACTCTATCAGAAGTTCGCCACCGGATTTCCCGGCTTCGGCGTTCTCGAATGAAGAGTCGAGTACACCTCTCGAGGATCGAAGTCCTCGTGAAGTGTGGAGTGTGTCGCCGAACCGGTCCGGTTCGAGGCAACCGTTTAACTCTACAACCCTGCCCGGGGGGAGTCAAAACGGGGAGGGGCGGGCAGACGCCCACCCCTCCCCGACCGAAGGACCCTGTGGAGGCCACCCCGCTTGCGAGCGCCGGCACCACCTGTACCCGCGGTCCGCGCATGATGGCCTGCATGGAGAACACGGTGGAGGAGATCAAGGTCTGGTTCCGGTTCGTCCCGCGTGAGGGGTGGATGGCCATGGACACCGAGGGGCTCTGGGCGGCGAAGGTCGGCCCCGACACAGCCAGCGTGCGGAACGCCCCCTTCTTCCAGGACGGGGTGGCCGAAGGCGACGTCGTACGTTTCCGCACCGACTCCGACGGGGTCCACTGGGCCGTGGGCCGCGTCGGTTCGTCGGGCAGCTGCACGATCCGGGTCGTGCCCGTCCCCACCGGTCCGCTGGGCAGCAGTGCCGCGGCGGTGCACCAACACTTCTCCCCGTTCGGGATCGGAGGCGAGGTCTTCAGCGCGGAGTTCCCCATGGTCGCCCTCACCGCCCCGGCCGGCTCGGACTTCACCGGGATCAAAGCGCTCCTGGTCCGCGGCCAGGAGGAAGGCTGGTGGCACTACGAAATGGGCTGCGCGACCGCCGACTGGTGGAGCGCCTGACCGCAGCGGCTCGAACCGCTCCCCTCCCGACTGCGCCACCGAGCAGGGGTTCACCCCGGCAAGGCCCCTTCGCGCCCACGGACACTGCGGCGTACCGGGGCGGCCCGCCCGTTGTCTTCCAGTCGGCGAAGGGGCCGCAGAGTGCGTCGTCGCTGAGAAAGAACGCGCTGCGGCCTCGAAGCTCTCGCTCCCGCGTGGGCAGCATGCCGTGCCAGGCTCGCCAACCTCCCTGCAACCCGAAGCTCGCGTCGAGGCAGACAGAACACAAGAGCAGAGGCATGTGCCGGCCAGGCCGGGTGAGTGCGGCCAGGTGAGTACGGGACGAGCGGCAACGTCACGGCTCTGATCATCCGGGTGATACGCCCGGTAGCGACGCGACGCCAACGGACACGGCGACACCACCCAAGTCCGCCGGTCGGGTCGGCAGCCCTCCCATCCCCGAGTAGGCACCGGATACATGGCGGAGGTACGCCGCAGCGCGCCCCGTACAACCACAGCTCCGTATGCGCCCGGGGCAGAAAGTCGGCCACCACCCCTCTCGCCGACTCCGGCGAGGTTGCTCGTGAAGCTACGGAAGGATGCGGCTGGTGGCCGACGGCAGGCCGCAGTGCCCTGCCGTCGGCGGTGGCCCGCGCCATGACCTCCCCCGCGCGCATCCATCCCATGCCGGAGCCGGCGGCTGAGGCCGCGGGTGATAACGCGCCGCCCGCAACCGTCCGGGCGGCTCCCTCTCGGACGCTGCATCGCTCATGACGGCCGGCATCCCCGCCCGGCCCGCCCACCCACTCGCGCGCCTTGGCAGACGAGGAGACGGGCACCACGTCCCAAGGGTGCCGCCCGTCAATGCCGGGCACCGTCCCGACGGCTACAACTTCGTTGCTGCCAGCCCTGGTTGAGCGAAGAGGTCAGGCCATGGGCACAGCCGTCCCGGGTCGGGCAGTGGACCGTGGGTAGTGGGTGGCGGGTAGTGGGCAGTGCCGGATGTGCTCCGCACACCGAGCGCCGGCTTCGTCGCGCTCGGAGCCGCGCGTCTGGCCCGGGTGCGGGTGGACCTCGTCCACCCACAGGCGGCCGCAGTGCCGCTCGCGGGCTCAGCCGGTGGCGGCGCCGAACCACCTGGGCAGCCGGTCGAGCAGGTCCTGCTGGTCGTCGCCGACCCACGCCACGTGCCCGTCCGGCCGCAACAGCACGGCGGACACGTCCAGTTGATCGCTCCCGTCGACCACGTGGTCCACCCGGTCCGCCCAGCCCGCCACCGAGAGCCGACCGGTGCGGTCGAGCAGCAGGCCGCGCCCGCCGTGCATAAGTTCGTAGAGACGGCCCCGCCGCAGTTCCACGTCCCGCATCCGGCGGCCGAGCAGTGCGTGCCCCTGGCCGAAGTCGTAGCGGACCCCGATCGCGGTGATCTTCTCGATCACGTACTGGTTCACCGCCTCGAACTCCATCAGTTCCGACAGCAGCCGACGTACCGACCGGGCACCGGGCTCGGGGGACAGCAGTTCCATCTGCGCGCGGGTGTTGTCCAATACGTCGGCGGCCACCGGATGCCGTTCGGCGTGGTAGCTGTCCAGCAGCCCCTCCGGCGCCCACCCGTCCACTTCGGCGGCCAGCTTCCAGCCGAGGTTGAACGCGTCCTGGACACCGAGGTTGAGGCCCTGCCCGCCGGTCGGCGGGTGGATGTGGGCCGCGTCGCCGGCCAGGAGAACCCGGCCGACCCGGTAGCGCTCGGCCAGGCGGGTGGCGTCGCCGAACCGGGACAGCCAACGGGGCGAATGCACCCCGAAGTCGGTGCCCGCGACGGCCCGCAGCCGCCCCTTGAACTCCTCCAGGGTGGGCGCGGTCGTGCGGTCCTCGGTCACCCCGGCGGCGGGCACGATGAAGCGGTACACACCGTCCCCCTCGGGGATCGCGCCGAACCGCAGCTGTGTCTTGCGGACTTCGGCGATGACCGCGCCCAATGTCTCCGGCGGTACGCCCACCTCCATGTCCCCCAACAGTGTCTCGGTCCTGGACGGCTCCCCAGGAAAGTCGATCCCGATCAGCCGGCGCACCGTGCTGCGGCCGCCGTCGCAGCCGACGAGGTAGCGCGAGCGCAGCTGCGTACCGTCTGCCAGGCCGGCCGTCACCCCGTGCTCGTCCTGGTCGAGCGCGACCAGCTCGCAGCCGCGCCGAATCTCCGCACCGAGCTCGGTGGCCCGCTCGGTCAGCAGGCGCTCGGTGACGGCCTGCGGGATGGCGAGAACGTACGAGTGGGTGGTGTCCAGTCGCGTCGGCCACGCCGTACCGATCCCCGCGAAGAAGCCGCCGACCGCGAACTTCTCCCCGAGCGGGAGGAAGCGGTCCGCCAGGCCTCGCTGGTCCATCACCTCGACGCTGCGCGCGTGCAGGCCGCGGGCGCGGGAGCGCCCGGTCGGCTCCGTCTCCTTCTCCAGCACGAGCACGTCCACGCCGTGCAGCCGCAATTCCGCGGCCAGCATCAAACCGGTCGGTCCGCCGCCGGCAACGATCACGTCAATCATGAAAACGCCCCACTCAACGAGATTGATTTCGCCGGCCGTCCCAGGCTGTTCAGCAGACCGCGCACACACGCACGCACGCGCCCGTACGTTCGCGCCGTGAGTTCACCGACGATGCGGCGCGCACCTTGATCCGTACACCGCCAAAAGCGGATGCACTACGCGAATCCCGGATATCAGCCGGTTACGGCTCAGGTCGGTGATTCTGCGGCACGACCCGGGTCTTGCCGCAAGACCCCCCGCGCGCTATACCTTGATAGTGGCAAGGAGCGGGCGAGCTCCTTGCCTTTGCTTTTGTCCGTCCTCCGCGGCCGGCGGCTCGTCCGTGTGAAGGATCAGCGGAGTTCGACGGCAAGGCCGACTTGAGCGAGCAACCGAAGGACACCGTCGAGGTATGGCGTCTCACCCGCCGCATCGACCGTCACGGCCGCGAGCGCACGCCGCGCGACGTCGGCGTCGTGCCAGATCAGCGTGAACGGCGAGCGCGGCATGTCCCCGCCGCACGGGCAGCCTCGCAACGTGTGCCAGCACTGGTCGTAGTGCCCCCCGGGACCCGCGACCGCCTCGCCGATCGCGCACACGAACCCGGGGATGTCCGTGACGTACCGCCCGTCGAGGTGTCGCACGGGACCCGGCAGCTGCCCGCCGACGTCCTGCTTGGCGGCGGCGAAGGCGGCCCACTCGGTCCGCCCCTCGTGGGAGAAGCCGATCCATTCACCGGGCTCGGCCGGCGGCCCCTCGAACCAGGCGTCCCAGACCGGTCTGACGACAGGGTCGGGCCGGTGCGCCGGCCCTTCCTCGAGCCACAAGTCGACGAGGGAACCGCCGAGTTCGGAGGGACGGGAGGCGATCACCCGCAAGGGCATGTGCTCCTGGTGGCGCATGACCCGGCCGGTCCGGTCCAGTGCAAGCAGCGTGACGCGGTCGCCGTCGCCCCGCGGACGCACGAGCCGGCGCAACAGCCGCTCGCCGGGTTGGCAGCCGATCAGCCGCATGGGCGGCGATGCGGGAAAGGGGCGTTTGCCGTACCGGCCATACAGGCCCTCCACGCGGTGACACGCACCCAGACGGCCGCCTCCCAAGCCGTTGAACAGCCGCCATTCGGCGTCCGCGGGCTCACCGCGCCATACCGGGCCCTCCACCTCGGCCTCGATTACGAGATCCATCAACGTCGGATCCACGGTGGAGGGTTGGCATCCGATCAGGAACGGGGCGCGCAATCCCCAGCGGTCGCTGTCGTAGGTGTGGAACGGGTCGCCGGCAGGATCGGCCCCGGGCACCCGGAACTCCACGATGAGACCGAGCACCCCGAGGTCGACGGGCTCTACGGGTCCATGGCGGAACCGCTCGGCGGCCTTGAGCAACCGTCCGGTCGGGCTACAGCCCACGAACGTCAGCTGTTCGCGACGCGACGCCGATTCGACGAACAGCCCGTCCGCTTCGGCACAGTGGGCCCACACGATCAGCTCCTCGTCCCATTCCTCGCTGACCAGTACGTACTTGAGCGGAAGCGAGCGCTCCCAGGTCCAGACGGTCTCCAGAATCTCCACCGCGTCCCGGCCCCCCTCGCTCGTCATCGCCCTTCCCGACCGGACCCGGTACCGCCCGCGGAACCGGTACCGCCGGCCAGCGGCCGTACGAACCTGAGCCCGGGCCGTCCGTCCAGGAGGAGCTCGCCGGCGGGCATGAAGCCGGTACGGGTGAGCACGGTTCGAGACGCCGGGTTGTCGACGGTGGTCACGGCCCGCAGCGACGTCAGGCCGTACAACGTCCCGGCCAGGGTGCACGCTTCACGGACCGCGGACGTTGCCAGGCCCCTCCCGGCCGCCCGTTCTGCGATCCGGTAGCCGAGCTCGGCGGATCCGTCGGCCACGTCGATCAGGTTGACCCGACCCAGCACCTGGCCGCCGTCGTCCACCAGGACGTGGAAGAAGTGGAGACCGGCTTCCTGCTCGGCCATCAGCTCCCGGTGCCGTTCCTCGAAGCCGGCGAAGTACTGGTCCCCCCGGTCGGGAACGGAGGCGGCGAAGTAGGCCCGGTTCTCGCGCTCGAAAGCGAGGAGTGCCGGCGCGTGGTCGAAGCGGAGCAACCGAAGGCTGGACATGCGCCGATGCTACGGAATGACACCTGGCCCGTAAACGCAGAAAAGCCCCGCACCAGATAACTGGTGCGGGGCTTTCCCACAATGATTGTTCGGCGGCGTCCTACTCTCC
>NZ_JANFAK020000283.1 GCF_024721315.2 Streptomyces sp. Isolate_45 | reverse complement strand
CCGGCGCCGGTGCACAGCGCCCCGACCATGGTCGCCCCGCTGGCCCCGCCCGCCCCCGCGCCCTACGGACACCCGCCGCACCCGCCGCAGCAGCCCGGCCCGCCCTCGTACGGGCAGCCGCCGCAGCCCTCGTACGGCGGCCAGGTCCCGCCCCCGGCCCCCGCTCCCTACGGGCAGCAGCCGCCGCAGCCCTCGTACGGCCAGATCCCCGGCCAGCAGCCACCCCCGTACGGCCAGCAGCCGGCCCACGGCCAGGCCCCGCAGGCCGCCGGCCCCGGAGCCGGCCTCGCCGCCGCGCTCCAGCCGTACAAGGAGGCGCCCACCGGCGCCCGCTGGACCCCGCAGAACCAGCAGCTCATGCGGGTCGACCTGTCGATGGGCGGCCAGGCCGTCCTCGCCCGCCAGGGCAGCATGGTCCTCTACCAGGGCAAGGTCGACTTCAGCTACAAGGGCGCGGGCTTCGCGGGCCGCATCGTCGGCAACGCCACCGGCCAGGAGATGCAGCTGATGCGCTGCACCGGCCGCGGCCAGGTCTTCCTCGCCGAGAACGGCGCCCACCTGCACGCCATCGAGCTCCAGGGCGACGGGATCTGCGTCTCCGCCGAGAGCGTCCTCGCGTTCGACGAGTCCCTCCAGCACGAGGTCCGGCGCATCGAGGGCCACGGCATCCCCGGCGGCGCCCTGTTCACCATGCTCTTCCAGGGCACCGGCACGGTCATCGTCAAGACGCACGGCGTCCCCGTCGTCCTGCCCGTCACCCCGACGACGTTCGCGGACAGCAACGCCATCGTCGCCTGGTCGGCCGCCTCCCAGGTGATCATCTCCAGCCAGGTCCGGCTGCGCCGCAACGCCTACCCCGGTCACAGCGGGGAGACCGTGAACCTCCAGTTCCGCGGCGCTCCCGGCAACTTCATCGTCGTCCAGCCGTACGAGGTCTGAGGGAGCCCCACATGAACGCCATGAACGCAATGAACCAGCAGCTCGCGGGCTACGCCCCCACCCCCGTCACGGCCCGCATGGAGAACCACGGCCGGGCCATGCTCAAGGTCGCCATGCAGAGCGGCCAGGACCTCTTCGCCCGCACCGGCTCGATGGTCGCGTACGAGGGCTTCGTCCAGTACGAGCCCAACCCGCCCGCCGTCCGCCAGATGGCCTCGCAGTGGCTGACCGGCGAGGGCGCCCCGCTGATGAAGGCCTCCGGCGACGGCCTGCTCTACCTCGCCGACTACGGCGCGGACGTCGTCGTGATCAACCTCAACAACGACGCCCTCTCCGTCAACGGCACCAACCTCCTCGCCTTCGACGCCCACCTCCAGTGGGGTGTCGAGCGGGTCAAGGGCATGGCGAAGTTCGCCGGTCAGGGCCTGTTCAACGTGCAGATCTCGGGCACCGGATGGGTCGCGATCACCTCCCGCGGCACCCCGATCGTGGTCGACTGCGGTCGCGGCGACGACGAGACGTACGTCGACCCGGACGCGCTCGTCGCCTGGTCCCCGAACCTCAAGGTCAAGGGGAAGCGCAGCTTCAAGGCCTCGTCGATGATCGGCCGGGGCAGCGGGGAGGCCTACCAGATGGCCTTCTCCGGCCAGGGCATCGTCGTCGTACAGCCCAGCGAGGACAGCACCGACCGGCTCCGGACCCGGGGCTGAGGGGGAGCGGACACATCATGCAGAGCGCACTTTTCGGCTACGCGGAAGCGCAGTCGCAGGACCGGTACACCGTCCAGAACCCCCAGCTCCTGCGGGTCTCGCTGAGCGGTTCCGACGACGTCCTCGCCCGCAAGGGGGCGATGGTCGCCTACCAGGGCATCATCGACTTCGACGGCGAGTACCAGAGCGGCAACCAGCGCAACGCCCGCGCCCGCACCGGTGAGGGCCTGGACCTGATGCGCTGCTCCGGGCAGGGCACGGTCTACCTGGCCAACCTGGCCCAGTACGTCCACGTCGTGGACGTCGACCAGGACGGCCTCACCGTCGACAGCAGCTACGTGCTGGCCCTCGACTCCACCCTGCACACCGAGGCCATCGCCGTCGACAGCCAGTACGGGATCTCCGGCTCCGGCAAGTACCAGCTCAACATCAGCGGCCGCGGCAAGGTCGCCCTGATGACCTCCGGACAGCCCCTGATGATGCAGGTCACCCCGGACAAGTACGTCAACGCCGACGCCGACGCGATCGTCGCCTGGTCGACCTCGCTGCGCGTCCAGATGCAGGCGCAGACCCACTCCACCGGGGTGTGGCGGCGCCGCGGCAACACCGGCGAGGGCTGGGAGCTCAGCTTCCTCGGCACGGGCTTCGCCCTCGTGCAGCCCAGCGAGGTGCTGCCGCCGCAGAACGCCCAGGTCGGACAGGGCGCCGCGGCGCAGTTCGGGATGGGCCAGCAGGGCGCCCACGCCCAGAACCAGAACAACGCCTGGAACTAGCACGGCGCCCACAGGCAGGACAGGAGGGGCGGACCCGACCGGGGTCCGCCCCTCCTGCGCGTCAGCGAGCCTCAGCCGCCCAGACGGGCCCGCGTCGCCTCCAGCAGCCGCACGACCGAGGTGTCGGCCACCGCCGGCACCTCCTCGTACGTGAACCAGCGCAGGTCCAGCGACTCCTCGCTGATCTCCGCGACCGCACCGGCCGGCGCCAGAGCCGCGTACTGGACGTCCAGGTGCCAGTTGCACGGCGCCGGGATCGGATGCCGGTCCAGCCGCACCGGACCGCCCGGCAGCAGGGTCAGCCCGGAGGCGATCCCCGACTCCTCGACGGCCTCGCGCATCGCCGCCCCGGCGAGCGTGGCGTCACCGGGCTCGCAGTGCCCGCCCATCTGCAGCCACATGCCGAGCTTCTTGTGCAGGGTCAGCAGGACCCGGCCCCGGACCGGATCCACCACCAGCGCGCTGCCGGTGACGTGCCCGGCCGTGCAGGGCTTGTAGACCCCGTCCGGATGGGCCTCCAGGTGCTCCAGGTACAGGTCCCGGAGCTCGGGCTGGTCCTCGTACCGCTTCAGGACGAGGACGGCGTCTTCGCGCAGGCTCACTTCTTCTCTTCGCCTTCGCCCTCGGGCCGCTCGCGCTTCTCGGCCGCCTCACCGAGCATCTTGTCGATCTCGGAGAAGTCGAGCTGCTCGCGGTGCACGAACCCGTCCGGGTCGTCCAGGTCGGAGGCCGTCGGCAGCATGTCCGGGTGCTCCCACAGCCCGTCGCGCCCGTCCACGCCCCGCGCGTCGGTGAGCGAGGCCCACAGGCGCGAGGCGTCGCGCAGCCGGCGCGGGCGCAGCTCCAGGCCGATCAGCGTCGCGAAGGTCTGCTCGGCCGGACCGCCCGAGGCGCGACGCCGACGCATGGTCTCGCGCATGGCGTCCGCCGAGGTCAGGCGGGGCTTGGCCGCCTCGTGCACGACCGCGTCCACCCAGCCCTCGACGAGCGCGAGCGCCGTCTCCAGGCGGGCCAGGGCGGCCTTCTGCTCCGGGGTGTCCTCCGGCTGGAACATGCCGCCCGCAAGCGCCTCCTGCAGCTGCTCCGGGTTCGACGGGTCGAGCTGACCGACCACGTCCTCCAACTTCGAGGTGTCGACCTTGATGCCCCGCGCGTAGCCCTCCACGGCGCCGAACAGGTGCGAACGCAGCCACGGCACGTGCGCGAACAGTCGGGCGTGCGCCGCCTCGCGCAGCGCCAGGTACAGGCGCACCTCGTCCGAGGGAACGCCGAGGTCCTTGCCGAAGCTCTCGATGTTCAGCGGCAGCAGCGCCGCCCGCCCGGCCGGACCCAACGGCAGACCGATGTCGGTCGAGCCGACGACCTCGCCCGCGAGCACGCCCACGGCCTGGCCGATCTGCTGGCCGAACATGGCCCCGCCCATGGAACGCATCATGCCGAGCAGCGGGCCCGCCATGGCCTGCATCTCCTCGGGCAGCACCCCGCCCATCGCGGCGCCGACGCGCTCGGCGACCGGGTCCACCAGCTCCTTCCACACCGGGAGGGTCGCCTCGACCCACTCGGCGCGGCTCCACGCGACGGCAGCGTTGGCCCCCGAGGGCAGGGAGGTCACGCCGTCCAGCCACAGGTCGGCGAGGCGCACGGCCTCCTCGACGGCGGACTTCTCCGCGATGCCGACGCTGGCGTCCTTCACGCCGTCCGCCGTGCCCTGCGCGACGGTCTGGCGGGCGATGTTCTTGGCCATGTCCCAGTTCACGGGACCGCCCTCGTAGCTCAGCATCTGGCCGATCTGCTGGAACGCCGCACCGAGGTCGTTGGGGTTCATCGAACCGAACATCGCGGCGAACGGATTGTCCGCGCCGCCCGGAAGAGCGGCGGGGTCGAACCCGAACGGATTCGCGGGGCCGCCCTGGCCGTCCTTCTTGCCCTCGTCGCCGTTCTCCGGCTCCTCCGGCGGAAGGCCGAATCCGAATGGGGTGTCGCTCACGGGTTTCCTCGGCTCGTAGGGCCGCCGGCGGGAGCCGACGGCGATGGTCCGGCAACACCACCCAGCGTAGACACCTGACCCGCTTCCGGGCTCGGTGCTCCGCCGACTCCTGGGCTGCGGCAGGATGGACATCACCTGGTGGGTACGCGTCACGACGTGTCCCTACTGAAGACAACCGCTGGAGACGCCCGGTGAGTTCCCCAGATCCGCAGGCTCGCGCGCCGCACGACGCCGAAAACCGCCCCGAGCAAGGCGACAGCGCCCCCGGCGTTCGCCAGCCGCGAAACCAGGCCGAGCCCCGACGACACAGCCCGGTGATCGCGGTGACCGGCGCCGCATCCGGCGTCGGCGCGGCCCTGGTGGCCCGTCTCGCCGCATCCGACGAGGTCAAGCAGGTCGTCGCCATCGACGAGCGGCGCGGGGACTGCGCCGAGGCCCACTGGCACCTCCTCGACGTCCGCGACCCGGCCATCGCCGAGAAACTGCGCGGCGCCGACGTCGTCGTCCACCTCGCGCTCGACCTCGACCTGGAGACCGACCCCGCGACCCGTACGGCGTACAACGTGCGCGGCACCCAGACCGTGCTGACGGCCGCCGCCGCGGCCGGCGTGCACCGGGTCGTGCTGTGCACCTCCGCCATGGTCTACGGCGCCCTCCCGGACAACGACATCCCGCTCTCGGAGGACTCCGAGCTGCGCGCCACCGCCGAGGCCACCGGTGTCGGCGACCTCCTGGAGATCGAGCGCCTCGGCCGCAGGGCCCCCCGCGCGCACCCCGGGCTGAACGTGACGGTGGTCCGCCCGGCGGTCCTCGTCGGCGGCACCGACACCGCGCTGACCCGCTACTTCGAGTCCCCGCGGCTGCTCGTCGTCGCCGGATCCCGGCCCACCTGGCAGTTCTGCCACGTCGAGGACCTGGTCAGCGCCCTGGAGTACGCGGCCCTGGAGAAGGCCGAGGGCGAGCTGGCCGTCGGCTGCGAGGGCTGGCTGGAGCAGGAGGAGGTCGAGGAGCTGAGCGGGATCCGCCGCATGGAGCTGCCCTCGGCCGTCGCCCTGGGCGCCGCGGCCCGGCTGCACCGGATCGGCCTGACCCCGTCCCCGGCCGGGGACCTCGCGTACACGATGCACCCGTGGGTGGTCAGCGTCAGCGGGCTGCACGCGGCGGGCTGGCGGCCGCGCTGGACCAACGAGGAGGTGCTCGCCGAGCTGCTCCAGGAGGTGGCGGGCCGGCACACCGTCGCGGGCCGCCGGCTGGGCCGCAAGGACGCCGCCACGGCCGCCGGGGCCGCCGGTGCGACG
>NZ_JANFAK020000282.1 GCF_024721315.2 Streptomyces sp. Isolate_45 | reverse complement strand
TGAGTGGGGCGGTGCTGATTTTGGTCTGTCTCCCGGTCGGGGGGGGGGGGGGGGGGGCGCGCGCCCCCCCCCCCCCCCCCCCCCCCCCCCCCCCCCCCCCCCCCCCCCCCCCCCCCCCCACACTCGGTTCGGTCGACCGCCCGGGCGGAGGTGCGCATGGGTCGCCCGCCCGTCGTCGCGACGGGGTTGACGGCAAGGTCGGCGGGCAGCCTTGTGGCGTCATCCCGCGAACTCGTGCCAAGGAGACCCCATCGTGTTGC
This sequence comes from Streptomyces sp. Isolate_45, assembly GCF_024721315.2. Taxonomy (GTDB): domain Bacteria; phylum Actinomycetota; class Actinomycetes; order Streptomycetales; family Streptomycetaceae; genus Streptomyces. The sequence continues at coordinate 5,596 of NZ_JANFAK020000282.1, read as the reverse complement.
GCCGATCTGCTCTCACCCTCTTCGCCGCAGCGGGCCTGGCCGTGTCCGCGGCCCTCACCGGGCCGGCCGTCGCCGCGACTCCGGCCCCGGCATCCGCGTACGCCACCACGCCGGTCCACGTGGCCGACGGCGCGGGCAGCTACATCAAGGGCACGCTGACCTGGTACAACCGGTCCGCGACCTTCACCGGGACGATGAAGTCGGTCGGCTGCCGCAGGGCGTGGTACAGCGTGTTCGACGCCTATGCCAACCCGCTCGGCCCCAGGAGCAGCAGCACTCACTGCAACACGGTGACCTCGGTGCCCGCCACACTGCCCGCGAACGTCGTCGGCGGTGGCTCGTACGTCGGGGTCTGCCTCGACGACGCGCAGGGCAAGCCGGTGACGTCGTGCGGCGTTTACCCCCGCCCGTGACCTGTCACCACCCCTTCCCCACCCCGTCCGACCACCAAGGCCCGAGGTCGAGGAGACGCGACCGGGCTCGAAGTTCCTGGGTCAGTTGGATTTGCCGATGGTGCTGCGGGCCGCGAGGCGGAAGTCCTTGACGGCCAGATAGAGGGTCCGCTCGTGTTCGGCGGCAAGGGCGATGTCTTCGGCCTTGCGGGCGGTGTTTCCCGCGTGGGCGTTCTCGGCCATCCGCCGCATGATGTGTGAGAGATCGGCGGACGCGGCGGTAACGCGTTCCGCGACTTCCACGAGGGGCGCGGGCCCTTCGAGGATGACGACTTCGCAGGCGCGGTGGACCTCGCGGGCCAGGGTGATGAAGCGGCCTATCTTCTCGTCGATGTCGGGCAGGTCGGGGTGCTCCGAACGCAGCGCGTCGAGGACGGCGTCCATGGCGATGTCGCGGTCATGAAGAGCGCCGAGGTAGCCGGCGTATGCGTCGCGGCGATGCTGGCGGCTCCATTGGGCGTGTTGGGACCGTGCCTGAGCACGGCCGTTGACGATAGCGGCCCCGAGGGTGGTGGCGGAACCGACGGCGGCGCCCAGCAGTGCGGCAAGTCCTGAGTCCATGGGCCCCAGTCTGCCGTTCTTCCTGTTCATCCGGTTCTTTGAGCCAGGTGCAAGCTCAGTACATGTTCCCGGTCGCCTTTCTCGCGCCCGCTCTCCGGGTGGACGAGCTCCGGGAGTCCAGGACGAGGGCGTCCCCGTCCGGGCTCATCGTGATCCCTTCACCACGGAAGTCGCAGCGCCAGGACATCGACTCCGGAGCCGCAGGCCGGATGCCGAGCCGCACCGACGGTCGACGGATGCCGGCTACTCGCCGGCCGGCACTCGAACGAAGCCCTCGGTCCAATCGTCCTCATCGAGCTCGCGGGCCTCGAAGTGGAAACCGCGCGGCTGGACATCGGAGCGGGCGGCGGCCGCGACGCGGCGGCGCTCGCCGCGGATGCACCTCGACGAGCAACGACGCGACTCGGCCATGGTCCGCCCGACCGCACTGCTCGCAACGCGAGGTCGGGTCGTTCTTTCCTTGCGCCACGGCCCGGTGCCCGAGGGGCGTCGCGTGTTCGCCGTCTCCGCCGAGGAGACCATCGACCTTGCCCACGCACACGGCCTGGACGTCGTCCACCACACCGGGCGCGAGGATCCGCACGGACGCCCAGGAGTGACCTGGACCCACCTCGGCTTCCGGCGCGGACCACGGACCGGTCCGCCGTCCGGCCCACGGTCCGGCCTGGCGTTGCCCTGAGGGGACCGTTCGGCCAAAGGCTCAGGAGCGGCCGGTTTCGGAATCTGCGATTCCGGGGACGGTGTCCCAGCATCGCCGTAAATGTCCTCGCGCGCCGCCGGCGCCTGACGGGACGGTCGAGGGAGACCATGGCTTGGAAACGTACGTACCGGGCGCGAACGTCCGCCGCACTCGCGGCCGCCGTCGCCCTCGTCCTGGCAGTTCCGCTCACGGTGGTCGCCGCGCCGCGGACCGGGACCCCGTCGTCGTCCGGCATCGTGGCCGCGGAGCGGGACGCGTCCCGGACGCCGCCCCCACCGCGCCTTCCCCGTGACTTCCGCGGCAAGGGGAAGTGGATCGTCCGAGACCTGGACATCACGGTGCCGTTCACGTGGGAGGGGAGGGACGGAAACAGTCAGATGACCGCAGGGGGCCCGCAGCACCCGATCTGGTTCACGAACCTGATCTACGGGGGCTCGCTCTACACGCTGACGTACAAATGGCCCGGTCTGACCGAGCACCCCTGCTCCCGCATTCCCGGGTTCGATCTGGAGACGCTGAACGAGGGGTTCGAGAATGCCAGGTTCGTCGGGCCGGAGACCCTGCGGGGCACCCCGCATCGGCAGGTGAACCACTGGAGGGTCGGCGTGGTCCTCCCGAACCTGCCGCCCGGGAACTACCCGCGACTACCACTCGCACTGGGCGACATCTACGTCGACGAGGACAACCGGGGCACGTTCTGGCAGGTGCTGCAGTTCGGCGTACAGAACCTCTACGACCCCGAGCTGGACGAGTGGTTGGTCATGGACACCTTCGAGCACCGGCCCGGGACCGTGACGCTTCCCGAGCGGTGCGAGCCGCCCCGGTGAGCTGCGCCCGGTGAGCCGCGCCCGGTGAGCCGCGCCCCGGCTCGGGCAGACAGTGCCGTTGAGCCGGTCGTTCGGCGTGCGGCCCGCGCGTCCTCGGCTTGACGTTCGAGGTGTCGGGTCGCATTCGCCCCGGGCCCGGCCGGGGCTCCGGCCGGGCGAAGGCGCCCCCCGGAGCCGACGTGCGACGACATCGTGTCCGGGTAGCGGCGGTACGAGACGAACGGCCTCGCCGGTGGTGTCGGCGGCGGGAACTCCCTCCAAGGCCCGCTTTCCGACGGAGGCTGCCCTTCGGAAAAGGATCAAGAAACCGGGGCGTTTGGAATCCTCTCCTTGGTGAAGACGGTCGTTGACACCGGCTTTATTCACCGAGGTAGGAGACGCATCATGGGCATTCTCGCCTGGATTCTCATAGGGCTGTTCGCGGGTCTCATCGCCAAGGCCCTCATGCCGGGCAGGGACCCGGGCGGCCTCATCATCACCATCCTCATCGGTGTCGCCGGAGGCCTGCTCGGCGGCTGGCTCGGCAAGGTCATCTTCGGCGTCGACTCCATCGACGGCTTCTTCGACCTCTCCACCTGGATCGCCGCCATCATCGGCTCCCTCATCCTGCTCGTCGTCTACCGACTGATCACCGGAAACAAGCGCCACCACCGGCACGCCTGAGCGACGCAGCCCAGCCCCGGACCCCAACGGCTCCACCTTCCCTCGGAAGGTGGAGCCGTTCCGCCGCCCCGAGCCGGTCCCCGGGGGCACCGCCCCGTCGATCCGTACGTCAATGCCGTTTTCCGGGGTAGGCGCAGTACGGGGAGTGGCACCCGCACGCGGGTGAGGCCCCGGGGCAGGCCGCTCCGTCCGTCCTCCGTGCTGAGGCCGCTCCTCGTCCGACGGACTACGGAAAGTGATTCCTGATCATGAAATCCTCCCGGACCGTGCGACCCCCTCCCGTACGGGCGGATACGGGGAGCGACTTCGCCCGACTCTCCCGGAAGATCCAGGAGGCCGGGCTCATGGCCCGGCGCCCCGGGTACTACGCACTGCGCATCGCGGCCGTGACGGCCCTCTACGCCGTCGGATGGACGGCCTTCCTCCTGATCGGCGACAGCTGGTGGACCCTGGCCGCAGCCGCGTTCCTCGCCCTCGTGTTCGGGCAGGTCGCCCTGCTCGCGCACGACCTCGCCCACCGGCAGGTCTTCAGGCTGCGCAAGGCCAGTGAAGTGTCCGGACGCGTCGCCGGGAACCTCGGCATCGGCATGGGATACGGCTGGTGGCAGGACAAGCACACCCGCCACCACGCCAACCCCAACCACGAGGACCTCGATCCCGACCTCGACCCTGACATCTTCGTCTGGACTCAGGACCAGGCCCGCAGGGCCAGGGGACTGCCGCGGTTGCTCGGCCGCTCGCAGGCGTACCTCTTCTTTCCCCTGCTCGCCCTGGAGGGGTTCAACCTGCACGTGTCCGGGGTGCGGTCGTTGTTCGACCGCTCGCTCAAGCACCGCGTGTGGGAGGCGAGCCTGCTCGCCGCGCACCTGGTCGGCTACCTCGGTGCGTTGTTCCTGGTGCTGCCGCCCGGCAAGGCGGTCGCGTTCCTCCTGGTCCACCAGTGTCTCTTCGGTGTCTACCTCGGCTCGATCTTCGCCCCGAACCACAAGGGCATGCCGATCCTGCGGGGCGCCGAGCGGCCCGACTTCCTCAGGCGCCAGGTCCTGACCTCGCGCGACGTGCGCGGAGGCCCGTTCATCGACCTCGTTCTCGGCGGTCTCAACTACCAGATCGAGCACCACCTGTTCCCGAGCATGCCGAGCCCGCACCTGCGCAGGGCGCAGGCCATCGTCCGCGGGTACTGCCAGGAGCTCGGGGTCAGCCATCTGGAAACCGGCCTGGTGGACTCCTACCGGCAGACCCTCGCCAGCCTCCACGCGGCGGGAGCCCCTCTCAGGAGGCCGCGGACGGCCTGACGTCACGACCGTCCGATGCCACCACCTACGGCCGGCCCGTCGGAGGCCGGCCGTGCGCCCGTACGTCGCCGACCAGCCAGGTGAGCATGGCCGGCGTGGCGTCGAAGTGCCCACCGTGTCCGGCGTCGTCCTGTCTGATCAGGGTCGCCGTCGGCATGCGCGCGGCGAGCCACTCGCCGTGCGAGGGCGGCACCAGGGTGTCGAGGCCGCCGTGCCAGATCCGTGCCGGCACGGTGATGTCCGCGGGGTCGAATCCCCAGTCCGTGCCGAAGAGCGCCGTGACGTCGTCCACCCAGCCGTCCAGTCCGGGCCGGACCGCTTCGGCGAACGCCGAGCCGATCATCGCGCTGATCTCGGGTCGGGAGAGGACGGCCTGCTCGATTTCCGGCAGGGGCGGGAAGTTGGCGGTGCCGAGGTTCGCGAGGTGTTGCGTGACGGCCTCCCTGCCGGTCACCGCCACGGCGGCGCTGTGGCGGTTCCCCTCGCTCATCCCGGCGGTCCAGTCCAGTCCGGCCGCGTCACGCGGCGCGAGGCTCGCCAGTGCCCCCAGCCGTGTCACCCGTTCGGGATACCGGGCCGCGAAGGCCAGGGCGTGCGGGCCGCCTCCCGATACCCCGAACACCGCGAAGCGGTGCAGGCCGAGTGCGGCGGTGATCGTGGCCACGTCCGACGCGGCATCGATGACCCGGCGCCCCGGTTTCGGCGTGGAACCTCCGAACCCGGGCCGGTCGTAGGTGATCAGCCGGACGCCGAGCTCGTGGAACAGTGATTCGTCCGGGTACCGGGCCAGTCGGCTCATCGGGCTGCCGTGCAGGTAGACGACGGGCGTCCCGGTGGGGTCGCCCCATTCCTCAACCGCCAAGGTCCGACCGTCGTCGGTGATCAACTCGCGCATGGCGGCAAAGCTAGTCGGGGCACTGATCGAGGGCCAAGGCTTTTCGTTCACGGCACAACTCCGCCGAGCTGCCCCCTTCGGGCCCGCCCCGTAGGTCGTCTGATGGGGCGTCCATGAACAGCAACATGAACAGCAACATGACTCACGAAACTTGTTTCGCGTATTGCTTGACGGGTGTGGGTGTTGGGCGCGATGCTCTGGGG
>NZ_JANFAK020000281.1 GCF_024721315.2 Streptomyces sp. Isolate_45 | reverse complement strand
GCGGAGCGGGGCTCCTCGCGGCCGCCGGCCAGGGCCAGCAGCCGGGTGCGGGGTGCGGGCGCGGCGGCCGACAGGCGGCGGCGTACGGAACGCTCCGCGACGGTCCGGGCACGCGCCAGGACCGCGGCCGCGACGGGGTTGCCGCGCAGGGCGCGCAGGGCCGCGAGGTCGTCGGGGACCGGTTCGTACCCGGCGGCCAGGGCGTCCTGGAGCAGTTCCAGGTAGCCGGGGAGGCTGCCGGGGAGGGCGTCCCGGTAGCGGGCCAGATCGGCCAGCAGGAAGGCTCTGAGCCGGCCCGCCTCCGCCACCGCGTCGTCCACCGACGCCGCGAGGCGCAGGCAGTCCTGGACCTCGGCGGCCGTCAGGGGGGCCGAGGAGGGCTGGAGGGCGTGGGCGAGGAGGCGCCTGAGCACGAGCAGCTCGGCGGCGCCGAACGCCATGCCGCCGCGGGATCCGTAGGGCGTGGGCATGCGCCGAAGATACGCGCTAATCGGACAAAATCCCCCCAGGGTGGGGAATTTCGGCGCGGCGGGAACCGCGACGGGGCGATGACGGGACCGTGACGGGGACCTCGGCGGGGCCCCGGATTCCGGGCCCGGTCGACCCCCGAAGCATTCGCCGCCCGCTTCCGGCCCGCTCCCGGCCCGTTCTCGGGCGCTTCTCGGGCGGTTCCCGGGCGGCTCTCAGCCGGTCGTCTTCACGGACCTCAGGAAATCGGCCCAGGCGGCGTGGGTGGTGGCCATCACGAGGTGCGCCGGGTCGGCCCGGTCCGCGACCCGTACGAGCCTCCCCGGGGCGGCCGCGACGTAGACGCAGGCGTCCCCGTCGCCGCAGTAGGACGACTTCTGCCAGGCGGGCCGGGCGGCGTTCTCGGTCATGGTGTCTCCTCCGCCGTGGACTGGGTTCGTGTGGTTCTCGACCGGCACGCTATCGCCGGTGGAGTCGCACTCCGGCCATTTCCGTCAAAATCACAGCGTAAAAATTACCAACGCCGTACGGGCGGGTCCCGCAGTGGGTAACGGCGGGGAATGCGGGGGCGGTCCGGGCCGTCATTCCACCGGGAAGGCGTACGCGATCTCGTAGCGGGAGTCCGGGATGACGAGGTCGGCGGTTTCGACGGGACGGCCCTCGCTGTCGAAGTAGGTGCGCTCGATCTCGGTGATCAGCGCGCCGAGGCTGATGCCGAGCAGGTTGGCCCGGTCCTGGTTCGCGCGGGACGGACGCGGGACCTCCACCACGGAGGCGACGGTGATCCCGATGGACCGCATCCGCGCGACGACGCCCGCACCGCGCAGCTCCCCCACCTCCGGCAGCACGACGGGGGTGCCGGAGGTGATCGCCAACGGCTCCCAGGATTCGGAGAGTTCGGCGGGGCTGCCGTCGGCCATGAACTCGTAGCGGGTCATCACGCAGGGGTCGCCCGGAGCGATGGCCAGCCGGGCGGCGATGCGTTCGGGGGCCGGGAGCCGCGGGACGGTCCTGGAGTCCCAGGAGGCGGCGATGCCGTGCGCGGCCGCCTCGCCCCGGAAGGCGTTGCCGGCGCCGGGGACCCGCCGCCGGGTGCGGAGCATCCGCATCCGCCGGCGCGGGGTGCGCACGTACGTGCCGGAGCCGGCGCGGCCCTCCAGGAAGCCCTCGATGATCAGCTGTTCCATCGCCCGCTGGGTGACGTTCTGCCCGACGACGTACTCGCGGGCGAACCGGGCGCGGGAGGGGAGCCGGTCGCCGACCTCCCACTCGCCCGCCTCGATCCGGGACCGGAGCGAGTCGACCACCTGCAAGTACGGTGATTCACGGGGCATTTGGTCACCTCGGGAGCCTGTGCGTCCGACGACGCCGCCCAAGCTAACCCATCAGGTCGAAGCTGACGGATCGGCCTGACGAGGCGTGAGGGCGCCGGGAAGGGGCCGGACGCGCGACGGCCCCCACCCGGGGTGCGGGAGGGGGCCGGTGGGCGCACGCGTCGGCGCCGGTGTCGGCGTCAGGCGAACTTGGGCGCGTTGCGCTCGTACACCAGCCGCAGGCCGATCAGGGTCAGCCACGGCTCGTGGTCGTCGATCGCCGAGGCCTCGCCGAGGACGATCGGGGCGAGCCCGCCCGTCGCGATGACGCGCACGTCGTCCGGGTCGCCGCCCGGGCCCGCGAGTTCCTTGGCCATGCGGGCGACGATCCCGTCGACCTGGCCCGCGAACCCGTAGACCACGCCCGACTGCATCGCCTCGACCGTGGACTTGCCGATCACGTTCCGCGGCCGGGCCAGCTCGATCTTGCGCAGTTGCGCCCCGCGCACGCCGAGCGCCTCCATCGAGATCTCGATGCCCGGGGAGATCACCCCGCCCACGTACTCGCCCTTCGCGGACACCGCGTCGAAGGTGGTCGCCGTACCGAAGTCGACGACGATCGCCGGGCCCCCGTACAGCTCGGCGGCGGCGACCGCGTTCACGATGCGGTCCGCGCCGACCTCCTTCGGGTTGTCCATCAGGATCGGCACGCCCGTCTTCGTACCGGGCTCCACCAACACCGCCGGGACGTCGCCGTAGTAGCGGCGGGTGACCTCGCGCAGTTCGTGCAGGACGGAGGGCACCGTCGCGCAGATCGCGATGCCGTGGATGCCGTCGCCCAGCTCGGTGCCGAGCATCGGGTGCATCCCCATCAGGCCCTGCATCAGGACGGCCAGCTCGTCGGCCGTCCGACGCGGGTCGGTCGAGATGCGCCAGTGCTCGACGATCTCGTCACCGTCGAACAGGCCCAGGACCGTGTGGGTGTTGCCCACGTCGATGGTGAGGAGCACCGCTTACACCGCCTCGCGCAGGTCGAGCCCGATGTCCAGGATCGGCGAGGAGTGCGTCAGGCCGCCGACCGCCAGGTAGTCCACACCGGTCTCCGCGTAACCGCGGGCCGTCTCCAGGGTGAGCCGGCCCGAGGACTCCAGGGTGGCGCGGCCGGCGACGAAGGTGACGGCCTCCTTGGTCTGCTCGACGGTGAAGTTGTCCAGCAGGATCAGGTCGGCGCCCGCGTCCACGACCTCGCGGACCTGGTCCATCGTGTCGGCCTCGACCTCGACCGGCACCTCCGGGAAGGCCTCGCGGACGGCCTTGAAGGCCTGCGCGATGCCACCGGCGGCGATCACGTGGTTGTCCTTGACGAGCGCCGCGTCCGACAGCGACATGCGGTGGTTGACGCCGCCGCCGCAGCGGACCGCGTACTTCTCCAGGGAGCGCAGGCCCGGCGTGGTCTTGCGGGTGTCGCGGACCTTGGCGTCCGTGCCCTCCAGGACGTCCGCCCAGCGGCGGGTGGCCGTCGCGATGCCCGACAGCCGGCACAGGATGTTCAGGGCGCTGCGCTCGGCGGTCAGCAGGTCCCGGGTGCGGGCGCGCACGGACAGCAGCACGTCGCCCTTCGCGACCCGGTCGCCGTCCTCGGCGTGCCGCTCGACCTCGAAGGACTCCGTGCAGACGACGGAGAACACGGCCTCGGCGATGCGCAGTCCCGCCACCACGCCGTCCTCGCGGGCCACGAAGTCGGCGACGGCCTCGGCCTCTTCGGGGACGGTGGCGACGGTGGTGACGTCGACGCCGCCGTCCAGGTCCTCGGACAGCGCCATGTGCGCGATGTCCTCGACCTCGATCGGGTCCAGACCCGCGTCCTCCAGCAGCTGCGCGAGCGCCGGGTCCAGGCCGGACTCCTCGCCCTCGCCGCAGCCGCAGTCGTCGCCGCAGCCGCCTTCGTTCTGGTCGATCAGGGGAAGTTCGGGGGTGCTCACGTCACTGCTCCATGCTCGGGGGGTTGAGGGGGACGTCGACGGACGGGAAGTCCGCGCTGTCGGTGGGGGTGACGACCAGGGCGCGCTTCTCCGTCGCCGACAGCCGCACCACGAGGTGGCGGCGCCAGTCGGCGTCGTCCCGGTCGGGGTGGTCCTCGCGCCAGTGGCAGCCGCGGGTCTCCGCGCGCCGCTGGGCGGCGGCGACCAGGACCCGGGCCACGCACAGCAGGTTCGTCGCCTCCCAGGTCTCCACCCCCGGTACGGCCGTCTTGCCGTGGCTCTCCAGCTCGCCCAGCGCCCTCGCGTACAGGGTCTCCAGGGCCTCGGCGGCCCCGGCCAGGGAGGCGGCGGAACGGAGTACGCCCGCGCCGTCCGTCATGATCCGCTGGACCTCGTGGCGGGCCTCGGCCGGCTGGAGGGGGCCGGTGGCGGGCGCCGGGGTCTCGGGGCGGCTGCCGGACGGGGTGCGGGCGACGATGTCGTCGGCGATCCGCTCGGCGAAGACCAACCCCTCCAGGAGGGAGTTCGAGGCCAGCCGGTTCGCGCCGTGCACGCCCGTGCAGGCCACCTCGCCGCACGCGTACAGGCCGGGGACCGTGGTGCGGCCCTGGAGGTCCGTCCGTACGCCGCCGGAGGCGTAGTGCGCGGCCGGCGCGACCGGGATCGGCTCCGTCACCGGGTCGATGCCGTGGGACCGGCAGGCGGCCAGGATCGTCGGGAAGCGCTGCTCCCACATCTCGGCGCCGAAGTGCCGGGCGTCGAGGTACATGTGCTGGACGCCCTGCTCCTGCATGCGGCGCATGATGCCCTTGGCGACGATGTCGCGCGGGGCCAGCTCGGCCAGCTCGTGCTGCCCGGTCATGAAGCGGACCCCGTCCGCGTCGACGAGGTACGCGCCCTCGCCGCGGACCGCCTCCGACACCAGGGGCTGCTGGCCCTCGGCGTCCGCGCCGAGGAACAGCACGGTCGGGTGGAACTGCACGAATTCGAGGTCGGAGACCTCCGCGCCCGCGCGCAGGGCGAGGGCCACGCCGTCGCCCGTGGAGACCGAGGGGTTGGTGGTCGCGGAAAAGACCTGGCCCATGCCGCCGGTCGCGAGGATCACGGCCGGGGCGTGGACGGCGCCGACGCCGTCGTGCTGGCCCTCGCCCATCACGTGCAGGGTGACGCCGGCCGTACGGCCCCCGGCGTCCTGGAGGAGGTCCAGGACCAGCGCGTTCTCGACGGTCTCGATGCCGGCCGCGTGGACCGCCTCGACCAGCGCCCGGGAGATCTCGGCGCCGGTGGCGTCGCCGCCCGCGTGCGCGATCCGGCGCCGGTGGTGGCCGCCCTCGCGGGTCAGCTCTATCTCGCCGGTCTCCGAGGAGGTGTCGAAGACGGCTCCGGTCGCGATGAGCCGGCGCACCGCGTCGGGGCCCTCGGTGACGAGGAGCCGGACGGCCGCCTCGTCGCACAGGCCCGCGCCCGCGACCAGGGTGTCGTCCAGGTGCTGCTCGGGGGTGTCGCCGTCGCCGAGCGCGGCGGCGATGCCGCCCTGCGCCCAGCGGGTGGAGCCGTCGTCGAGCCGCGCCTTGGTGACCACGACCGTACGACGGCCCGCGGCGGCGCAGCGCAGCGCCGCGGTCAGCCCCGCGACACCGGATCCGACGACCACGACGTCCGCTTCGACGGCCCAGCCGGGGGCCGGGGCGTGCAGCCGTATGCCGGTTCCCGTGCCGCTGCCGGGCGCGGGGCCTCTGCCTGTGGTGCTCACGCGTGTGCTCCGAATTCCAATGGGATGTTGTCGATCAGCCGGGTCGTGCCGACCTTCGCCGCGACGGCCAGGACGGCCCGTCCGGTGAAGCCGTGGCCGACGTCGGCGAAGTCCCGGGGGTCCACCAGCGCCAGGTAGTCCAGCACCAGCGGCGGCTCGTGTCGGCCCGCCTCCTCCAGGACGTGGCGGGCCGCCGCCCGTACGGCGTCCGGCAGCCCGGAACCCGCCGCCGACACGGCGTGCGCGTCGGCGGAGGCCCGGATCTCGCCGAGCCGGGCCAGTGCCGTCGCCCGCTCGTCGCTCGCGGGGGCGGCCTCGGC
>NZ_JANFAK020000280.1 GCF_024721315.2 Streptomyces sp. Isolate_45 | reverse complement strand
GGAGACGCGCTGGTGAACCGCTTCCAGTTCGTCGCCGACCACCAGCGCCGTCACGGCGTGAAGCGGCTGTGCGACATCCTGGGCATCGCCCGCTCCAGCGTCTACTACTGGCGCCGCACGGCTGCGGGCCGGGCCGCCCGGCAGGCGGCCGACGCCCGGCTCGCCGACCGGATACGGGCCGTGCACCGGGAATCGGACGGCACCTACGGGGCCCCGCGGATCACCGCCGAGCTCCGCGGAAGCAGCGGTGAGCCCGTCAACCGCAAGCGTGTCGCCAGGATCATGCGGACGTCCGGAATCCAAGGGGTCCGCCTGCGTCGCCGGCACCGCACCACTATCCCCGACCCGGCCGCAGCCAAGGCGCCGGATCTGATCGGCCGCGACTTCACCGCCGAACGCCCCAACACGAAGTACGTCGGCGACATCACCTACCTGCCCATCGACGGCGGGAAGTTCTGCTACCTCGCAACCGTGATCGACCTCGCATCACGCCGTCCGGCCGGGTGGGCAATCGCCGACCACATGCGCACCGAGCTCGTCACCGATGCCCTGGCGGCAGCGGTCCGGACCCGCGGCAGTCTCGCCGGATCGATCATGCACACCGACCACGGAGCCCAGGGTGAATTCAACTGGTCGTCGCAACACCTCGTGATCATGGAGGTGTGCAATGGGTCTGCCAAGGAAACAAGGGTCGCAGCCGCCAGCAGGTCTGCGTCGGCAGTGGGCTGCGGATAGGGCGATGCGGCCGCCGATGCGCTCACCGGGCCGGCCTGAGCCATCGCGCGCTGTGCAACGAGACTTCTGGCGCCTGATCGCCTTGGGGATCACTTCTGTCCAGGCTGCCGAGGGGGTCGGGGTGTCGGCACCGGTCGGGATCCGATGGTTCCGGCACGCTGGCGGGATGGCCCCGCTGAGTCTGGACGAGCCCTCGGGCCGGTACCTGTCGTTCGCCGAGCGTGAGGAGATTGCACTGCTCAAAGCTCAGGACAAGAGCGTGCGTGCGATCGCCCGCACGATCGGGCGAGCTCCGGGAACGATCTCTCGCGAACTGCGTCGCAACGCCGCGACCAGGAGCGGCAAGCCGGTCTACCGCGCTGTGGTAGCCCAGTGGAAGGCGCAGCAGGCCGCGAAGCGCCCAAAGACGGCGAAGCTCGTGGACAACGACCGTTTGCGTGAGTATGTGCAGGACCGGCTCGCCGGTGACATCCGTCGGCCCGATGGCACGATCGTTTCAGGTCCTGCGACGGCGCCGTGGAAGGGACTGAACAAGCCCCGCCGCCAGGACAGGCGGTGGTCGACGGCATGGAGCCCGGAACAGATCGCGCGCCGGCTGCGGGTCGACTTCCCTGATGATGAGTCCATGCGCATCAGCCACGAGGCGATACCAGTCGCTGTTCATCGAGGGCCGGGGCGCGCTCAAGCGCGAGCTGGTCACGTGTCTGCGCACGGGCCGTGCGCTGCGGGAGCCAAGGACGCGGTCCCGAAACAAGCGGCAGGGCCACGTCACCGATGACGTCGTTTTGAGTGAGCGCCCGGCCGAGGCCGACGACCGTGCTGTCCCTGGCCATTGGGAGGGCGACTTGATCATTGGGACGGGCAGGTCCGCGATCGGCACGCTCGTCGAGCGCAGCAGCAGGTCCACGCTCTTGGTCCATTTGCCACGGTTGGATGGCTGGGGCGAGGAACCGTATGTGAAGAACGGGCCATCGCTCGGCGGATACGGGGCCGTAGCGATGAACGCGGCGCTGACGGAGTCGACGACCAAGTTGCCTGAGCAGCTACGTAAGACCCTCACCTGGGACCGCGGGAAGGAGCTCTCCGGTCACGCCCGGTTCGCCATGGAGAGCGGGACGCGGGTGTTCTTTGCTGACCCCCACTCGCCCTGGCAGCGACCGACGAACGAGAATACCAACGGGCTCCTGCGACAGTACTTCCCGAAAGGCACGGACCTGTCTCGGTGGTCCGCCGAAGACCTCGAAGCCGTCGCATACGCACTCAATAGCCGGCCCCGCAAGATCCTCGGGTGGAAGACACCCACCGAAGTCTTCGAAGAGCAACTACGCTCACTTCAAAACCCCGGTGTTGCATCGATCGGTTGAACTCGCCCAGTACACCAGCCGGGCTTTCGCCGAATCCTGCAGGTCAGCAGGGGTGCGGCGGAGTATGAGCGCGGTCGGGTCCAGCGCGGACAACTCTCTCGCGGAGCCCTTCAACGCGAGCTTCAAACGCGAGACGCTCCAAGGCCGAAAGAGCTGGCCCAACGAGCGTCAGGCCCGACTCGACGCCTTCCGATGGCTCAACCGCTACAACACCCGACGCCGGCACTCCAGCCTCGGACACCGCAGCCCCATCACCTACGAAGCCGCACTCGCAACACCACCAACTACGCTGGCATCAGCCGCATAAACCGTGTTCAGGATTCGGGGTCAAGGCCCGATGTCGCAGAGCCGCTTCACGCCGTGTCGGCGCTGGTGATCGTCAACGAACTGGTAGCGGTTCACCAGCGCGTCTCCGTCGCGAAATACCGGGCCGCCTTGCGGAGGATGTCGCGTTCCTCCTCGAGCTCGCGGATCCTCTTGCGGGCGGCGGCCAGCTCCGCCTGAACGGTGTCGTCGCCGGTCTGCGAAGTGGCCGGCGGTGCGGAGTGGGCGCCGGGCCGGCGGCCGTCGGCGGCTCGGATCCAGTTCCGCAGCGTTTCGGTGTTCACCCCGAGGTCGGCGGCGACGGACTTGATCGTAGCTCCGGGCCTCGACCGGTACAACGCGACCGCGTCCGCCTTGAACTCGGCGGGGTAATGCTCCATCCCCACGGGGACTCCGTTCTCCTGGACCGTCAAGATCCAAGTGTCTCCGGTGTCCAAAACCAGGGGTCAAGGCCCATCAGAGCGTAGAAACCAACGAGCTGACCAGCGGTATCGACCGCGGCGAAGACCTGATGCCGCTCGATGTAGGCAGCGGTCACCTGGTAGCCGACGATGACGCTGGCGTACTGGCCGCTGTACGCCTTGGACTCCTGCACCAAAGCGGTAAGCCCCTCAGCGTCCGTCCCAGTGGCCCGCCTGATCCTTTTGCACTCCATGGCATGCAGTATAGGGGTCAATTGACCGTATGCCCCTTACGGCACCTACCGCCTTCCTCCTTCCAAAACACGGCCTGGGCCGGCGGCTCGCAGGTGGGCCACGACGTGGTCGTGGCGGGCGGCGGTGATGTCGTGAGTGCGGCCGGGGCGGGCGGCGGATATCCAGATCAGGCGGCCGCTCTCGTCGGTCAGGGCGAGGAAGTGCAGGCCGTGGTTACGGTGTTTGCCGGAGTAGTTCCGCCGGTCCGCCTTGCCGGTGCGGCGCTGGGTGCGGATGAGGGTGCCGTCGATCAGGACGGCCTCCCCGCCCTGTTTGATGACTTCTTCAGGGCTCGGTCCAGTCCTGGGGCCTGCGCTGCGAGCAGGATGATCAGTTCGTCGCGCCAGCGGCGGACGGTGGACTCGGACACGTTGTTGCCGCCGGCCATGTCGGCCAAGCGCTGGTCGTGCCGCAGCACGGCCAAGACGATCACCGCGATCCTTCCTGGCGGCAGGATCCGCCACCTGGACCGGATCACCTTCAGATGGCGTCGCAAGCCCGGCGAGGTGGTTTACGGTGCGCGTGGACAGCGGTAAACGGCACTGGTAAGTGAGTGCGCAGGATTTGTCGGCAGGCTCTTCAGTTTTCGTCACACAGCCTCAACGCCATCCGGGGGGACCCCAGTTACGCCGCATTTCGCCGGCCCCGACGTGGGAGAGTCACCTTTGGCCGCGTCCCGGTGTCTGCTGAAGCCGTTGGCCAAGAGGCGGGGCACGATTGGAGGCGTGAGTGAAGGGCCCTGATATGTCCCGCGATGCTCGTCTGGCCGCTCACGGCGCCGTTTCCACATCGCTGGCGCTGCGCAGTGACCACAGTCTGCGCGAGTTCGTCGACGCCGGCGCACCGCTGGGGTCAGGCATCGGCGGGAAGACGGTGCTGCTGGAGGTCGAGGGAAGCCAGGTCTTCGTCAAGCAGGTACGGCTGACCGACCTGGAGCGACGGCCTGAGCATGTTCACTCCACCGCGAATCTGTTCGGCCTTCCGGCCTTCTGCCACTACGGCACCGGTACCATCGGCGCCCCGGGGTTCGGGGCCTGGCGGGAGCTGGCCGCGCACACCATGACGACGAACTGGGTGATCGCCGGAGACCACGAGGGCTTTCCCCTGATGTACCACTGGCGGGTGATCCCAGACTCTGGCCAGCCACTTCCCGAGGAACTGGCCGATGTGGACCGAGCTGTCGCCTACTGGGGAGGCGGACCAGCGGTACGCCGACGGATCGAAGCTCTCCAGCACTCCACGGCAAGCCTCGTGCTGTTCCTGGAGTACATCCCGCAGAACCTGCACGACTGGCTGGGCGTCCAGATCGGGGCCAGTGACGAAGTGGCCGAGCGGGCCTGCGCCATGGTCGACGACGAGCTGAAAGCCGGAATCGCGTTCATGAACGACCGCGGGCTTCTGCACTTCGACGCCCACTTCGAGAACATCCTCACCGACGGCCGACAGCTCTTCTTCACCGACTACGGCCTCGCGATCTCCTCACGCTTCGACCTCACACGGGACGAGGCCGACTTCTTCGACCAGCACCGCACCTACGACCAGTGCTACACCGTCACCCACCTGGTGAACTGGCTGGCCGTCGCTCTCTACGGATACACACCGGAAGAACGCAAGATGTTTGTGAATACGTGCGCCCAAGGGATGCCCCCACAGGAGGTTCCCGCGTCGATCGCGTCGCTCCTTGTCCGTTACGCACCGGTCGCCGCGGTGATGGGCAACTTCTATCGCGAGTTTCAGCAGGAGAGCCGAGCAGCTCCCCATCCACTGGCAACGATCTGTCGAATGGGGCGTACGTGATCAGCAGCCGGTCACAGACGGGTGGTGAACCGGCCGTCGGGTAGCTTCCGCAGCCAGCCGCGGTCGACGAGTCTGACCAGCTTCCCTCGCAGCGGTTCCAGCTTGGCCCGGACGCTGACGTCCACTCTCAGCAACTCGCCGACCTGCCGAGCCATGACCGGTCCCGCGGCCTGCCGCACGCTGGCGAGAATGCGCTGATAGTCCGGCGGGAGCACGCTCTCCTCCACATCGGAGGTGCGGTGTGGGATCAGCATGACTGCCCGTCCCACCCACCTGCGTGGGCACCGGCGAGGCCGAGACGCGCTCATCAGCGATCTGTTCGCTCACCCGCTCAAGGACCCGTTCGGCGACAGCGAGTTCGTCTCGCTCGGCTCGTACCTCCGTCAGCTGCTTGGCCAGCCGTTCTTCGAGTTGGTCCAGTTCCGCGCGTCGCGCGGTGATCCGTTCCAGTAGCTCGGGATCCATGCACGGATCGTAAATGGCCGCCTGACCCCAGCGAGCAGAAACCAGCGAAACGTCCGGCTCCGTCAGATGATCTACTCCGCAGACAGCCGCCCACAACCAGATTGAGCACTTCGAGAGCCGGTCACACCAGACCTCTGACCTGCTTCTTCAGGTTGGCGGAGGCTCAGTGGTTTCCATTCCTCACCGAGAGGTGTCAGTGCGTCGGCTGGAACCGTTGTTCCGACAGGAGCGCTGTACGCCCGGCCCTTCATCCGCCACGTCGTCGAATCCAGAACGACCGGCTGTTCGAACACGGCGGGATCGAGGGACAGGACCTGGGCATCCTGGAGTGCCCGGATGTAGTGGAGGAGCTCGATCGCGCCGACCATGGTCCATGCCACCAGGGGTACGGCCGCCCGGTATCGCTCGGACAGTCCGAACGGGTCGGCTTCCTGGCGCTGCTCCCGGTCGTGATGGACCACGTCGCCGTAGATCCACGCCATGGCCAGCCGCAGGTCGTCGAATCCAGCCGTAGATGGACCGTCGTTCCGCCATCAGGGCCCGGATCTTGCGGTCCGCGTGCATGACGGTGGTGTGGTCGCGGCCGC
>NZ_JANFAK020000279.1 GCF_024721315.2 Streptomyces sp. Isolate_45 | reverse complement strand
GGGCTTTCCTCCGGGCTTTCGTTCTGTTCTGTTCTTGCGTTTCCGACTCTATCAGACTCTCTCGGGCCCGATTTCCTCGATGCTTTCCAGGTCCTGCGCTTTCGCGCTTTTCCCTTTCCGGCGATTCCGACTCTATCAGATTCATTTCCGTGTCGTTTCCGACCTGATTTGAATTCCAATGGCCTACGGAGGGCCTTTCCCTTTCGGGCGGATCAGACTTTATCAGGTTTCCCCGGGTCTTCGATCCCACCCGCTCGCGGACCGGTCCGGGCGCACGTGTGTGCTCGGGGCCCTGCGAGGTGGAGACGTAAACGTACTGGAGCGGGGCCCCCGGATGCAAATCCGGTTGCCCCGCTCCGGTGTGGTCGCTACGGGCGAGGTCAGACCTCGACGACGACCGGGAGGATCATCGGGCGCCGGCGGTAGCCGTCGGAGACCCACTTGCCCATGGTGCGGCGGATGAGCTGCTGGATCTGGTGCGGCTCGGCGACGCCGTCGGCGGCGGCGCGGGCGATGGCTTCCTCGATCTTCGGCAGGATCGCCGTGAAGGCGGAGTCCTCGATGCCGGAGCCGCGGGCCTGGATGTTCGGGCCGCTCACGACCTTGCCCGTGGTGCTGTCCACCACGACGAAGACCGAGATGATGCCCTCATCGCCCAGGATGCGACGGTCCTTGAGGGAGGCCTCGGTGACGTCGCCGACCGAGAGGCCGTCGACGTAGACGTAGCCGGCCTGGACCTTGCCCGAGATGCGGGCCTTGCCGTCGATCAGGTCGACGACCACGCCGTCCTCGGCGATGACGATGCGGTCCTTGGGGACACCCGTCATCGCACCGAGCTCGGCGTTGGCGCGCAGGTGGCGCCATTCGCCGTGGACCGGCATGAGGTTCCGCGGCTTGCAGATGTTGTAGAAGTACAACAGCTCGCCGGCGGAGGCGTGACCGGAGACGTGCACCTTGGCGTTGCCCTTGTGCACGACGTTGGCGCCCCAGCGGGTCAGGCCGTTGATCACGCGGTAGACCGCGTTCTCGTTGCCCGGGATCAGGGACGACGCCAGGATCACGGTGTCGCCGGGAACGATCCGGATCTGGTGGTCGCGGTTGGCCATGCGGGACAGGGCAGCCATCGGCTCGCCCTGGGAGCCCGTGCAGACCAGCACGACCTCGTCGTCCGGCAGGTCGTCGAGGGTCTTGACGTCGACGACGAGGCCGGCCGGGACCCGGAGGTAGCCCAGGTCACGGGCGATGCCCATGTTGCGGACCATGGAACGGCCGACGAAGGCGACCCGGCGGCCGTACTCGTGGGCGGCGTCCAGGATCTGCTGGATGCGGTGGACGTGGCTCGCGAACGAGGCCACGATGATCCGCTTCTGGGCGCTCCCGAAGACGCCGCGGATGGCGTTCGAGATGTCGCGCTCGGGCGGGACGAAGCCCGGGACCTCGGCGTTCGTCGAGTCGGAGAGGAGGAGGTCGATACCCTCCTCGCTCAGCCGGGCGAAAGCGTGGAGGTCGGTCAGACGGTTGTCCAGCGGCAGCTGGTCCATCTTGAAGTCGCCCGTGCAGACGACCATGCCGGCGCCGGTGCGGATGGCCACGGCCAGGGCGTCCGGGATGGAGTGGTTGACCGCGATGAACTCGCAGTCGAACGGGCCCAGGGCCTCGCGCTCGCCCTCCTTCACCTCAAGGGTGTAGGGGCGGATGCGGTGCTCCTGAAGCTTCGCCTCGATGAGGGCGAGGGTCAGCTTGGAGCCGATCAGCGGGATGTCCGGCTTCTCCCGGAGGAGGTACGGGACGGCGCCGATGTGGTCCTCGTGGCCGTGCGTGAGGACGATGCCGTCGATGTCGTCGAGGCGATCCCGGATGGACGAGAAGTCCGGCAGGATCAGGTCGATGCCCGGCTGCTCCTCCTCGGGGAAGAGGACGCCGCAGTCGACGATCAGCAGGCGACCGTCGAACTCGAAGACGGTCATGTTTCGGCCGATCTCACCGAGACCACCCAGCGGGGTGACCCGAAGGCCGCCCTTCGGGAGCTTCGGCGGCGGACCGAGTTCAGGGTGCGGATGGCTCAAAAGTTTCTCCTTCACCACGCACGCCACGTACCCCTTAAGGCACGTGGCGCGCATGTCATTCGTGCACTTGCGTTCGTCTGTTGTGGTCTTGCTTATTGAGTTGTGAAGTCTGTTGTCAGAGCTGTACCCCACCCGCGGCAAGATCGATCTTGAGCTGCGCCGTCTCTTCGGCCGACAGCTCGACCAGCGGGAGTCGCAGCGGGCCCGCGGGCAGGCCCTGCAGGTTCAGTGCGCCCTTGGTGGTCATCACGCCCTGGGTGCGGAACATACCGGTGAAGACGGGGAGCAGCTTCTGGTGGATCTCGGTGGCCTTCTGCACGTCGCCGCCCAGGTGGGCCTCGAGCATGGCACGCAGCTCGGGGGTGACCACGTGGCCGACGACGGAGACGAAGCCGACCGCGCCGATCGACAGGAGCGGCAGGTTCAGCATGTCGTCGCCCGAGTACCAGGCCAGGCCGCTCTGTGCGATGGCCCAGCCTGCGCGGCCGAGGTCACCCTTGGCGTCCTTGTTGGCAACGATACGGGGATGCTCGGCCAGCCGGACGAGGGTTTCGGTATTGATCGGGACGCCGCTGCGGCCGGGAATGTCGTAGAGCATGACCGGCAGACCGGTCGCGTCGGCGACGGCCGTGAAGTGCTGGTACAGGCCCTCCTGAGAGGGCTTGCTGTAGTAGGGGGTGACGGCGAGCAGGCCGTGGGCGCCGGTGCGCTCGGCCTGACGGGCCAGCTCCAGGGTGTGGCGGGTGTCGTTCGTACCGATGCCGGCGACGACGTGGGCGCGGTCGCCGACCGCATCGAGTACGGCTCGTACGAGGTCGTTTTTCTCCGCGTCGGTGGTCGTGGGCGACTCACCGGTGGTGCCGTTGATGATCAGGCCGTCGTTGCCTGCGTCCACCAGGTGGACGGCGAGACGCTGCGCGCCGTCGAGGTCAAGTGCGCCATCCGCCGTGAACGGCGTGATCATGGCGGTGAGGACCCGCCCGAAGGGGGTCTGCGGAGTCGAGATCGGAGCCATGGGTAACACGCTACTCGCTGCCACGCTCGCGATGTCCCCTCGGGTGACGTCAACAGGGGGAACCTCCGAGTCGCGGCCCCCGGGGGTTGTTGGATCCCGGCACTGCCTGCTCGGGGGTTCAAGCAGTGCCGGGTCCGTTTGATCAGCCTAGATGAACTTTACGAAACGCCGCAATACGGACACTTGGGACTTGTCTCCGCACATGTGTACGCCGCTCGTGCATCGAGCCTTACGGGGCAACGCGGCCGTTGCCGTTGAAGGCCGCGTAGGTCAGCGGCATGAGCCGCGCCCAGTGCTGCTCCATCTTCTCGCCGACCATTTCGATCTCCCGCTGCGGGAAGGACGGGACCGCCGCCAGCTCGTGCTGGGTCCGCAGACCGAGGAAGTGCATGAGCGAGCGGGCGTTGCAGGTGGCGTACATCGAGGAGAACAGGCCGACCGGCAGGACCGAACGGGCGACCTCGCGGGCCACGCCCGCCGCGAGCATCTCCTGGTACGCCTCGTAGGCCTGGCGGTAGGAGTCTTCCATGACCCGGCCCGTCAGCTCCTGCTGGGCCTCGGTGCCCTCGACGAAGACGTACTTGCCGGGGCGGCCCTCCTGGACGAGCTTGCGCTCGGCGTCCGGGACGTAGAAGACCGGCTGGAGCTCCCTGTAGCGGCCGGACTCCTCGTTGTAGGACCAGCCCACGCGGTGCCGCATGAACTCGCGGAAGACGAAGATCGGGGCACTGATGAAGAAGGTCATCGAGTTGTGCTCGAAGGGGCTGCCGTGGCGGTCGCGCATCAGGTAGTTGATGAGGCCCTTGGAGCGCTCGGGGTCCTTCTGGAGCTCCTCCAGGGACTGCTCGCCGGCCGTGGAGACGCGGGCTGCCCACAGCACGTCGGAGTCGGCGGCGGAGTGCTTCACCAGCTCCACCGTCACCTCACTACGGAAGCTGGGTTTCAGGTCTGAAGCAGCGGTCTCGCTCACACGGGGTCCTTCCGAACGGTCTTACCTGGGGCGCGCCCACTCTACGGCGCGCGCGGTGGGTCACCGTGCAGCCGAAGCGGGCGCCGGGTTCCCCCGTACAGCTGACGGGATGCCAAGTTTTTTGGTTGATGTCCCGATTTCAGGCACCGATCGGGGTGTTCGTACGTCCTACAGGGAGAACCCGTTCCGTCCCGCCCCCAGGCCTTCGGGCCCTGATCGTGAGGAGAGTCGCTCCCATGTTTCGCCGGCGCGAACCCGTCCCGTTCGCCTTCGTCGCCGAGGCCGACCGTTTCCGCAGTAACGTCACTCCGCCGCCGCGCGAGAGTCTGAGCAGGACTCAGATCGCCGCCCGTAGTCTGGTCGGACTGACCGTGGTGGCGGGGCTCGTCGGCTCGTTGCTCTTCGGGATGCCCGCACTGCAGCCGTACGAGGCGACCGGGAAGGCGCAGCAGTCCGAGGCGTCCGAAGGACGGTAGCCTCACGGGCACTGCCCAATCGAACGTGCACGTGAGTGAGGTCCTGCCGTGCCCCTGCCCTTCTTGACGGCCGACGGCGTTTTCGACGCACATGAGGACGAAGCCCTCCCCCACGCGGATCCGGAGCGCTGGCGCCGGCCCTACCGGCCCGGTCCCTGGCGGGTGGCCGGCTCGGCCGTACTGCTCCTGCTGGCGGCCTTCATGCTGCTGGCCACGATGATCATCACCTTTGCCGGGACCTGGTTGGGGGCGGGCATCGCCCTGGCCGCCTCGCTCGTCGTCGTCGGCTCCGCGCTGCGGATGCTCCGTACGGGCGTCTGGGTGAGCCCGCACGGGTTGCGGCGGGTCGGGTTCTTCCGGACCCGTTCGATCGCCTGGAGCCAGATCGACTCCATCCGGACGGTCCAGCAGCCGGTGCGCTGGCTGGGCCTGCCCCGGACCGTTCAGGGTCAGGCGCTGACCGTGGCCGGCCGCGCCGGTTCGGAGCTGCCGGTGCTGCTGACCGACCACAACGCCGACTTCCTGTCCCGGGGCGAGGCCTTCGACCGGGCCGCCGGGGCGCTGGAGGCGTGGGCGCAGGAGTACCGGCCCGTCCCGGCCTGACGCGCCTCTGAAGGCCGCCGGAAAGCCCGTACGGGGATCAGACCCGTACGGGCTTTCCCGCGTGCAGGGCGATGGCGCGCTGCATCGCCTTGCGGGCCCTCGGCGTGTCGCGGGCGTCGTGGTAGGCGACGGCGAGCCGGAACCAACTGCGCCAGTCCCCCGGCGCGTCCTCGGTCTCGGCCTTGCGGCGCGCGAAGACCTCGTCGGCCGAGTCCCGCAGGATCCGGCCGTACTCGTCCCGTTCCAGCTCGTCCACGGGCAGGCCGCCCTCGGCCTCCAGTTCGGTCGCGAGCTGGTTGGCCCGGGTGACGAACTGGGTGTTCTTCCAGAGGAACCACACGCCGATGACCGGGAGGATCAGCACGGCCGCGCCGAAGGTGACGGTGATCCAGGTGCCCTGCCGGAGCAGCATCAGGCCCCGGCTGCCGACCAGGACGAAGTAGACGACCAGGACGGCGGCCGTGATGAAGTAGGTGATCTTCGCGCGCATGGGACTACTGCCTCATCAGCCGAGGTCGAGGAAGTTTTCCAGGCCGAAGGTGAGGCCCGGGGTCTGCGTCACGCGGCGTACGCCGAGCAGGATGCCCGGCATGAAGCTGCTGTGGTGCAGGGAGTCGTGACGGATGGTGAGGGTCTCCCCCTCGCTGCCGAGCAGTACCTCCTGGTGGGCCAGCAGGCCCCGGAGGCGGACGGCGTGCACCGGGACCCCGTCGACGTCCGCGCCGCGGGCGCCGTCGAGTGCGGTGGCGGTGGCGTCGGGCTGCGGGGGGGGGGGGGGGGGGGGGGGGGGGGGGGGGCGGGGGGGGGGGGGGGGGGGGGGGGGGGGGGGGGGGGGGGGGGG
>NZ_JANFAK020000278.1 GCF_024721315.2 Streptomyces sp. Isolate_45 | reverse complement strand
CCGATCTCCCGCCGGGCCACGCGCGCCGTCCTCGCCCGCGACGCCACGCCCGCCCAGCGGGTGCGGGCCCGCCTCGCCGTGATCGACGCCGCCGGCCAGGCACTGGCCGACCTCGACGAGACCTTCGCCAACGCGGTGGCCGACGCCGCCGGTGACCCCTCGCTGCGGGCCGCCGTCCAGCTCCGCATCGCCTGGAAGCTCAACCTGAGCGACGGGGACCCCGTCCGCTCGCGCGACGCCGCCGCCGAGGCGGGGGCCCTCGCCAAGGCCGGTGGCGACCAGGTCGCCGAGGCCATGGCGCTGACCGTACGGGCCAGGATGGGCCGCATCCTGGGCGACCACGACGCCGAGGACATCCTCGCCGAGGCCCTCGCCCTGCCGGCCCCCGAGGTTCCCCTCGGCATGCGCAACGCGCCCCAGTACCTCGCCGTCCGGCACGCCCTCTTCGACGACCGGCTCGGCGACGCGCACGGCCAGCTCCTCGCGCTGCTGCCCGCCGTCCAACGGACCGGATCCGCCGAGGACGTCTTCGAGGTGCTGCGCAGCCTCACCGAGGTCGAGCTGCGCCGCGGCCGCTGCGCCGCCGGCGCCGCGCACGCGCGCCGGGCCGTGGAGTTGACCATCGAGGCGGGCCTGTCGCCCGGCCCCGCCTGGTACGTCGCGGCGACCGCCGAGGCCGCGGGCGGCAGTTTCGCCCGGGCGGCCGGGTACGCCCGCCGCGGCATCCGGGCCTCCGAGGAGGAGCAGGACCAGGTCTTCCTGTCCCGGGGCCTGTACGCGCTCGGCACGGTCGAACTGGCCACCGGGGAAGCGGCGAAGGCGGTGGCCACCCTATGCCGGGTGGCCGAGCTGGAAGGGGCGCAGCAGGTGGTCGACCCGTCGATCCTGCGCTGGCACGGGGAGCTCGCCGAGGCCCTGGTGGCGACCGACGCCCCCGACCGCGCCGCGGAACTGCTGGACGGGGTGACCCCGGTGGCCCGTTCCCTGGGACGGACGCCCGTGCTCGCCGCCCTGGACCGGGCCAGGGGCCTGTGCCTGTCGGCGCGGGGGGACGCCGAGCCCGCCGTGGCCCTGCTGGAGGAGACGGCCCGGCGCTTCGAGGCCCTCGGACTGCCGCTGGAGCACGGTCGGACCCTGCTGGCCCTGGCCCGGGTCGAACGCAGACGCCGCCGCCGCGCGCCCGCGCGGGCCGCGCTGCTGGCTGCGGCCGAGGTGTTCGAGCGGGCCGGGGCGAAGCCCTGGCTCGGCCTGGCACGGGACACCACGCCGGAGGCCGCCGCCCCGCATCCGGGGGTGGCGGCCCTGACCGAGGCGGAGGCCCGTCTGGCGCTGCTCGTCGGCGCGGGGGCCAGCAACCAGGAAGCGGCCGCGAAGCTGTTCCTGAGCGTGAAGACCGTCGAGTCCCGACTCACCCGGATCTACCAGAAGCTCGACGTGCGCTCCCGCGCGCAGCTGGCCACCGCGCTGCGCGGGCACTGAGCCCGGGCGGCGCGGCGGCCCGCGCGGATCAGCAGGTGAGGTTGTTGCCCGGGGTGACGCCCAGCAGCTGGGTGAAGTTCTGGTACTTGGTCACCCGGCTCTGCACCTGGGCGGGGTTGCCGCCGTTGCACTCCAGCGCCCCGTTGATGGAGCGGATGGTCTCGCCGAAGCCGGCGCCGTTGACCATGGCCGCGTGGGCGGTCATGGTGCCCGGGCCGTTCTGGGTGTTCCAGTACCAGAGCGCCGTCTTCATGGCGACGGCCGGGTCCTGCTCGACGAGGTACGGGTTGGCGAGCAGGTTGATGCCGAGGGCGTCGCCCGCCGCCTTGTAGTTGAAGTTCCAGCTCAGCTGGATGGGCCCGCGGCCGTAGTAGGCGGCCTGCCCGGCCGGACAGCCGTAGGGCTGGGTGGCGTCGCAGTAGTGCGGGTAGTTCGCGGTGTTCTGTTCGACTATGTGCACCAACCCGCCCGTCTCGTGCGACACGTTCGCGAGGAAGGCGGCCGCCTCGCGCCGCTTCGTGGTGTCGTCGCCGGTGTTGGCGAAGCCGGGGTAGGCGGACAGCGCCGCGACCAGGCCGTTGTAGGTGTAGAAGGGGTTCCGGTTCGGGAACATCTGGTTGAACTGGGCCTCGCTGACGACGAAGCCGGACGGGTCGGGGTCCTGGCCGCCGCCACCGCCGCAGGCGCCCTGGTCCGACCAGACGCCCCACTGGCCCGTGGTGCCGGGCGTCTCGCCCTGGGTCCACCACTTCGCCTGCCAGTTGCGCCCGTTGTGCGAGGCGGTCCCGCCACCCGTGTAGACGGCGGAGGAGGCCCACGCCGTGGCGCAGGCGGGGGCGGCCGATGCGGAGGAGGCGGGCAGGGCGACGGCGAGGCCGAGGGTGACCGCGGCGGTGGCGGCGAGGGAGAGGGCGCGGCGGCGGACGGCACGTATCACGTAACTGCTCCTGTGGTGGGGGGAGTTGTCGCGAGGAGTGGGGGCGACGACTACCGCCACTGAACCGAAGTGGTCTGGACCTGTCAAGGTCTAGACCAAATATTGTCCGCAGGTGCCAAACGGGGTCGGGAGGGGCGGCGGGAGCCGGAAAACGCCGAACCGGCGTGACGACCTGGGTCGTCACGCCGGTTCGGATGCCGACCGGATCAGCTGCCGGCCGAGAGGTTCCCGGACAGGACCGGGATGTTGTCCACGATGTGGGACAGCGACTCGTCACCCTTGGCCTGGGTGGAGTTCTCGGCGCACTGCTGGTTCTGCGGGTTGGACAGGACGTTGACGTCCTGGACGCCGATGTTGGCGAGGACCGCGACCAGCGACTGCGCGTTGACCTTCGCGGGCAGGCCGACGCAGAGCTTGTTCAGCGAACCCTGGATCGCGCCGAGCTGCGGGCTCATCGCACCCTCGGTCGCCTGGTTGCCGTAAACCTGCGAGGCGCCGTTGCCGTTGACGGTGTTCACGCCGTTGTCGTTGCCGATCGCCATCGCCGGGGAGGCCATGACGGCACCCGTGCCGATGACGGAGGCGGTGACCGCAGCGGTGGCCATGAACTTCTTGAGCATCGTTGATCCTTCTGTCGCATGAGCTGTCCCCGGCGGGACGTCCTGATCAACTGCGTCCGGCGCCGGTGGTTATCGCGCGTCACCCATGCGGCCCAACGATCGGCTCGGTCAGCCGGTCTTGCGACGGACCTTCTTGTTCTTGCCGCCCGCCCCGCTGCTGGACCCCTGAACCTTCGCCCGGCTCTGGTGGGCCTGCTGGGACTGGGCATTGGAGGCGTTGCGCGCCAGGGCCTCGCGGAACTTCCGCTTCGCCTCCTCGGCCGGGGTCTCGTCCTGCGGTGCGTCGGTCTGCGCCGCGTCGGCCTGCGGGGTGGCGTTCTCGTCTGACATGGCTGCCTCCTGGAGTGATCAAGTTGCCCCAGTCTGTCAGTCGGGCAGCGCTCAGGCCATCGCGATACCTCCCGTTCCCGGACCGGGCCCGCCCGGCCGGGCCGCTCGGGCCGCCGTTCCGGGCCGCTCAGGCCCCCGGACGCGGCGCCTCGGCCCCCTGGCCGGCGCGCACCGCGGCCAGCGCCGCGGCGTGCAGCACGGCCGGATCACCGTGCGTGACCGGGCTGCCGGTCAGCGTGTACCACTCGTCCGCTTCCTCGTACTGGATCGCGAAGCGGACCTCGCCGTCCGGACCGGCCGTGGTCCTCAGGGTGAGCGGACCCGTGATGACCCCGACCTCATCGGTCATGGCGCCGCCGGGACCGGCCAGGACCCCGTCCTGCCGCCGCCAGGCCTCGGGGTCCGTCATGGGGCGCAGGTGTCGATCATGGTGGTGAGGGTGGCCCGCTCTGCCTCGGTGACGGTCAGCCCGTAGTGCGACTTGACGGTGGTCCAGGCGCGCCCGTACTGGCACCAGCTCGACCGGTCCGTCGGCTGCCACTGGTCGGGGCTCTGGTCGCCCTTGGAGCGGTTGGAGGAGGCGGAGACCGCCAGCAGCTGGGGGCGGGTCAGGTCGTTGGCGAACGCCTTGCGCTTCGCCGCGTCCCAGCCGGCCGCCCCCGAGCGCCAGCCCTCGGCCAGCGGCACCATGTGGTCGATGTCCAGCTTGGCGGCCTCGGTGACGGAGACCCCGTCGTACAGGCTCTTCCAGTCGCCGGAGACGGCACGGCACTCGGAATCCTGCGAGACGTTCGCGCCGTCCCGCTTCAGGACCGTCTCGCGGGTGTCGCACTTGTTGCCCTGCTCGGCCCAGTGGGTGAACTTGTCACGGCTGTACCCGGCCATCGTGCCGGGCTTGCCGACCGTGAGCGCGGCCAACCTGGTCCGGGCCACGGCCGCGCTGACCATCCCGGGCAGTACGTCGCCGGCGACCGGCTTCGCGTCGTCGCCCGACGGCGAAGCCTCCGGGGAGGAGGACGGACCGGAGGGCCCGGCGCTCGGGGTCGCCGTAGCGCCCGGCCGGTCCCCGCCCTTCCCGTCCCCGGGGCCCTGGTCACCGCATCCGACGCTGCCGAACAGCAGCACCACGGTCATCACCGCGACACCCGGACCTGTCTGACGCACCATGAAACCCCGCCCCGAGGAGACTCCGCACACTGTCCGCCGCAGCCTACCCATAACCGGACATCCAACCCCCGGTGGGACCGCCGGAGTCGCCCCGGGACACCCCGCTCGCACCAAGTGGAACGAACGGCCGCGCCGTCGGACCCCGGCAGCGGTGCCACCGGGGCCCGGCGGGCAGCTCCGCCGGTCAGCTCCAGGAGGCGGCGACCAAGGACCGCCCGGCGGCCTCCAGATGGGTGGCGGAGGCCAGCCATGCGCGGGCGTAGGCGTCGGCCGAGGGCTCGGTGAGGCGGCCGAACGCGTTCCGGGGTCGCCGGTCCGCCTCCAGGACGAGCGCCCCCACCAGGTCGGCCGCCGCGGCGAACCCGGCCCGGCGCAGCGGTCCGTACGCGGGCAGCGGCTCCGGGCCGCGGCCGGACCCGGCCACCGCGCGGCGGCCGCCCGCGACCCCCGCCTCCAGCAGCCTGCGCACCCGCCACAGCGGCGAGTCGGCCAGTGGGTCCGGACCCGGATCGCAGGAGCCGGGCGACGTCCGCGGGCCGCCGCCGTCCGGGAAGTGGCTGCCCTGGAGCCGGTCGTAGCCCAGGTCGGCCCGGTCCAGCCACTCCCGCGGCAGCCGCAGCGTGTGTTCCGCCCCCGGCACGGGACCCACGGCCAGCGGACGCAGCGTCGCCGCCCGGTCCAGGTCGGGGCGCCCCAGGATCCGCACCACCAGGCCCGGATGCCCGGCGAGGCGGCGCAGGTTGGCGGTGTGCGCCAGCTCCGGATGCGGGTGGGCGGGCCGCAGCCGGAGCAGGGGCGCGTCCGGCCGTACGGTGCCGTCCGCGGACAGCTCCCGGACCAGGAGGCACTCGCCAGCCGCGCCCTCCACCCGCACGTCGCAGCCCAGCAGCGCCACCTCGGACCCCGCCGCCCCGTCCGCCTGCCGCGCGGCCACGGCTTCGGCCGCCGGCCGGGCGAAGAGCGCCGCCAAGGGCTCCTGGGACCAGGAGAGGCCCGGCACGGGCGTCGCCCGCACCCCGCGCCCGGCGCCGAGCCGGCCGTCGGCGGAGACCGTCGCCCCGACGACGCGCAGGCCGCCGCGGGCGAGCCCCGCGTGGTCGAGGACGCCACCACCCAGGGCCACGGACGCGGCCCCGGCACCCCGGGTCCGCGCGAGCCCGCCGGGGCGGACGTCGGACACCGAGTAGTGGGCGCCGTCCGAGTCCAGCAGGTGGGTGACCACGCCGCCGTAGCCGGTCGCACTGAGCACGGGCTCCCGGCACAGGCCCTGCACGCGCAGGCTGCCCCCGGCCGCGTACGCCCGGCGGCCGCCGTCGCTCACGCCCGGTCCGCCGGTGCCGGAGGCCAACAGCGCGGCGACGCGCAGCAGCCCGGCGAAGGCCGCCGTGAGGTCGGTGAGACGCTGGGCGGCGTCGCGTTCCCGCGCCGCGCGCAGGCCGCGTACGACGCGCAGCGCGGCCGCCTCGGCGGCCGGCAGCCCGGCCAGGCGCGCGGAGTGGGCGGCCCGCAACAGTTCGGCCTGGACCACCGCGCCCCCGGCCGTGACCCCGGCGGCCAGGGCCTCGGCGGCGGCCG
>NZ_JANFAK020000277.1 GCF_024721315.2 Streptomyces sp. Isolate_45 | reverse complement strand
CGGCACGCCGGGAGCACGCACCGACCGCCGCGAGGCCGCCCTCCGGGCGACGACGGGAGTTTGACGACAGGCCCTAGCGGACCTCGACGAAGTCCTCCACCGGCCGGGCCGGCCGGTCGCGGGGCGGTTCGGCGGCGTGGCCCACGGCCACCGCCCCCATCGGGTCCCAGTGGTCGGGCAGGCCGAGCACCTTGCGGACGACGTCCCGGCAGAACATCGTCGAGGACACCCAGGCCGAGCCGAGTCGTTCGCCGGCCAGCGCGACGAGGAAGTTCTGCACGCCGGCGCCCATGGCGACGACGAACATCTCCCGCTCGGCCGCGTCCCGCCGGGCGTGCCCGTAGTCGTGGGCCCCATCGGTGACCATGCAGGGGACGACGAGGTACGGCGCGGCCCGCAGGACGTCGCCGCGCCGGATCCGGCGCGCGATGGACTCCTGCGACTTCCCGTCTCCCCGCAGGTCCTCGATCCAGGCGTCGCGCATCGCGTCCAGGAGCTCCAGTCGGGCGCCCGCCGATTCCAGGAGCACGAACCGCCAGGGCGTCGTGTGGTGCGGGGCCGGGGCGGTGACGGCGGCGGCCACGGCCCGCCGGACCGCGCCGGGGTCCACGGGCTCGTCGGTGAAGGCCCGTACGGTACGCCGCTGGGTGACGGCCTCCCGTACGGCCTCGGAGGTGCCCAGCCGGAACATGTCGTCGGCCGGGGCGCGGACGAGGTCCCGGGCGGTGGGGCCGTCGCCGAGCAGGTGGCCCAGGCCGCGGACGACGGCCACGGGCAGCCCGGCGGCCTTGCCCTTGACGAGGTCACCGGCGGCGGCGAGTTCGTCGGCGGTGGCCACGACGGTCGCGCCGAGCGGGTTGCCGTGGGCGTCGGAGCCGCCGCGCAGGTCGTCCAGGACCCGTACGCCGGCCGCGCCGATGGCGACGTCGGTCAGCCCGGTGCGCCAGGGCCGCCCGAAGGTGTCGGTCACGATGACGCCGACGTCGACGGACAGGGCCGCGCGCAGTCCCTCGCGGAGCGCGGCGGCGGAGGCGTCCGGGTCCTCGGGCAGCAGCAGGACGGTCCCGGGGGCGGTGTTGGAGGCGTCGACCCCTGCGGCGGCCATGACGAGGCCCTGCCGGTTCTCGACGACGCGCAGCGTGCCCCGGCGGGCGACGACCCGGACGGTTTCGGCGTCGATGGCCTCCTCGCGGGAGGAGGCCCGGTTGATGCGGCCCTCCGCCTTGGAGACGATCTTCGAGGTGACGAGGAGGACGTCGCCGTCGCGCAGGCCCGGGAACGCGGCGGCGATCAACGCCGCCAGGTCGTCACCGGGTCGGACCTCGGGGATCCCGGGGACGGCGACGACCTCGTACGAGGGAACGGTCACCGGGAGGACTCCGCCAGTTCGAGGGCGGCCCGTGCCATGGCGGCGGTCGCTTCGAGGTCGGTCATCATCAGCGGCACGGCGCGGCAGGTGATGCCGGCGGCCTCGACCTCGGCGACGGCGCCCGCGTCGGCGGTGTCGACGAGCCAGCCGTCGAGCAGCCCGGTGCCGTAGTGCAGGGCGACGGCGGCGGCGGTGGAGTCGACGCCGACGGCGGCGAGGACCTTGTCGGCCATGCCGCGCACGGGGGCGCCCCCGACGATGGGGGAGAGGCCGACGACGGGGGCGTCGGCGGCGGCCACGGCCTCG
The DNA here is from genome assembly GCF_024721315.2 of Streptomyces sp. Isolate_45. GTDB lineage: Bacteria > Actinomycetota > Actinomycetes > Streptomycetales > Streptomycetaceae > Streptomyces. The sequence goes on along the minus strand of NZ_JANFAK020000277.1, from coordinate 4,636 downwards.
CGGATGCCGGGTACGGCGAGGATGGTGCCGACGGAGACGACCGGGTTGGACGGCGGGAAGAGGATGACGTCGGCGGCGGCGATGGCCTCCAGGACGCCGGGCGCGGGCTTGGCCCGTTCGGCGCCGACGGGTACGACGGCCTCGGCGTCGAGCGAGGCGCGCAGCCGGACCCAGTACTCCTGGAAGTGGATGACGCGGCGTTCGCCGGTTTCCGCGTCGGTGACGGCCACGTGGGTCTCGACGCGGTCGTCGGACATGGGCAGCAGTCGGACGCCGGGCTGCCAGCGGTCGCACAGGGCTTCGGTGACGGCGCTGAGCGGGTAGCCCGCGCCGATCATCTGCGTACGGACGATGTGGGTGGCGAAGTCGCGGTCGCCGAGGCCGAACCAGGTGGGTCCGACGCCGTAGGCGGCGAGTTCCTCCTTGACGGTGAAGGACTCGTCGGTGCGGCCCCAGCCCTGGTCCTCGTTGATGCCACCGCCGAGGGTGTACATCACCGTGTCCAGATCGGGGCACACCTTCAGCCCGAACAGGTGAATGTCGTCACCGGTGTTGCCGATGACCGTGATGTCCGCGTCGGGGACCGCGACCTTGAGGCCGCGCAGGAAACGGGCGCCGCCGATGCCGCCGGCCAGAACAACAATGCGCATGCCCGGCAGTCTGTCAGGCGGTGACCTGCTCCTGGTGGGCCGGGGAGCAGCTGTGCATCGGCATCTCGGTCAGGCCGGGGAAGTAGACGTGCAGGCTGACCGCTCCTTCGAGGGTGTCGTTGACGACCTCGTGGGCGTAGCCGGGGGCGAAGACGCGCTGGGATCCGGGGCCGAGGGGGAGCGGGCCGCGCGCGCTGTGCTCGGTGAGTTCGCCTTCGAGGACGGTCAGGACGCCGGAGGAGCCGCCGTGGCCGTGGAGGCCGCTGCCCTGGCCGGGGACCCAGCTGAGCAGCCAGACCTCGTAGCCGGGGCCGGTGCGCAGGCGGTGGTACCAGCGGGTGGTGGCGTCGTACTGGACCAGGTGTTCCCAGCCGGCGCGGTCGGCGGCGATGGAGCGGGCGAGGCCGACGAACTCGGCGATGGTGGCCGGGTGCTCGCGGGCGGGCTGGAGGAGGTGCTGGACGGCGAGGATGTCGCCGGCGATCTGGAGGTCGCTCTCGACGGCGGCCGGGGCGGTGGGGGCGACGGTGGTGGGTGCGGCTGCGCTGTTCATCGTGGGGGGTTCCTCGACGGATGTCAGTCGTGCGGGGCGGTTGCTGTGGGGGAGCCGGTGCTCAACGGGAGCCGGAGCTCCGGGGGCATCAACAGCTGCAACAGCAACAGCGAACCTGGGCAGCGCACAGGAACCCACGAATGGGGGTCCGGGTGGCGGCTGCGGGCGCTGACATGAAGACAAGGAGAACGGGGGAAGGGTCGGACTGTCAACCCAATGTCCGTTTTAGGGGAAAAGTTTCACCTCATCCGGTTACCGTGCCCGGAGAAAGGTTTGTGCAGTCCACGCCAGGGGATGTGCCGCTCCAGTACCGCCGAAACCGCCCTCAAACCCACTTGCCTCGACTCGTGACCGGAATGTGATCCGCGCCGCATGTTCGGCCGAATCGCAACCCCTCCTTCGGAGTGACGCGTCGATCAAGGGGCAGGAGCGCAACATCGTGACGCCCGTGGCTTGTGTCACGATTTTTGGCGATATGAACACTTTCTGCATAGGCTTGGTTCCGCAGAGTGAATAAGGGGCCCAATAGCAGATCCCGGCTTGACTGGGCAGGAGCCACACACTTGTAATTTCACTCGTGTCGTTACGTAGCTATCAGTGACGGCAACACCACGGGGACGCACAGAAGAGCGAGGGGCGCACATGACCGAGCTGTTTCAGGAACTGCTGGTCGAGGAAGCGGACGAGGAGCTCGGATGGCAGGAGCGCGCTCTGTGCGCCCAGACCGACCCCGAGTCCTTCTTTCCCGAGAAGGGCGGCTCCACCCGCGAGGCCAAGAAGGTCTGCCTCGCCTGCGAGGTCCGCTCCGAATGCCTTGAGTACGCCCTCGCCAACGACGAGCGATTCGGCATCTGGGGCGGCCTCTCGGAACGCGAGCGGCGCCGCCTGAAAAAGGCAGCGGTCTGAACCCCCCGGAGCACGGCCGGCCGGGCACCCGCAGCGCCACCCACTCCATATCGAACGGCACCACCCGCAGGACTTCAGCAGAGCAAACGGTCCGCCTCCCGCACCTTCCCCGCAGGAGGCGGACCGTCGTCTTTCCAGCCGTTAGTGTGGGGCGCTGTCCAGCAGCCTCCGAGGGCACACCACCCCCGGATCCCCGGCCGGAGGGCCCGTACCGCGATGTCCCTGCACAGCAACTCGACGGCCTCCCACCGGACAGCCGCCACCCCCGAGTTCCCCCGGCACGTCGTCACCGCGGTCCTCGTCGCCCATGACGGAGCCCGCTGGTTGCCCCAGACCCTCGCCGGACTCCTCGCCCAGGAACGCCCCGCGCAGAACCACGTCGCCGCCGACACCGGAAGCGCCGACGAATCCGCCCGGCTGCTCACCGAGGCCCTCGGCCGCGACCGCGTCCTGCACCTCGCCCGCCGCACCGGCTTCGGCGCCGCCGTCGACGAAGCCGCCCGCACCGCGGGCGTCCTGACGCCCGAGGACCTCCCGTACCTCAAGCGCCCCAGCGGCTGGGACCCCGTCAGCCGCACCTGGCGCGACGACGCCCACGACCTCCCCGAACACCCCCACGGCGAACCCGTCCAGTGGCTCTGGCTGCTCCACGACGACAGCGCGCCCGAACCCGACGCCCTGACCGAACTCCTGCGCGTCGCCGACGACAACCCCGAAGCCGCCGTCATCGGCCCCAAACTGCGCGGCTGGTACGACCGGAAGCAACTCCTCGAAGCGGGCGTCACCATCGCCCGCGGCGGACGCCGCTGGACCGGCCTCGACCGCCGGGAACAGGACCAGGGCCAGCACGACCAGGTCCGCCCCGTCCTCTCCGTCTCCACCGCCGGCATGCTCGTGCGCCGCGACGCGTACGACGCCCTCGGCGGCTTCGACCGCCGGCTGCCCCTCATGCGCGACGACGTCGACCTCTGCTGGCGCGCCCACAGCGCCGGCTTCGACGTCCTCGTCGCCCCCGACGCCGTCCTGCGCCACGCCGAGGCCGCCGCTCGCGAACGCCGCACCGTCGACTGCGTCGGCCGCTCCGCCGTCGGCGCCCACCGCGTCGACAAGGCCGGCGCCGTCTACACCGTGCTGGCCAACACCTCCGGCCGCGCCCTGCCCTACGTCCTGCTCCGCCTCCTCGTCGGCACCCTCCTGCGCACCCTCGGCTACCTCGTCGGCAAGGCCCCCGGCCAGGCAGTCGACGAGATCACCGGGCTGCTCGCCACCCTGCTCCGGCCCGGCCGCGTCCTCGCCGCCCGCAAGGCCCGCCGCAAGCCCGCCGTCCCCGCCGCCGAACTGCGTCCCCTGTTCCCGCCCCCCGGCGCCACCCTGCGCGCCAACGCCGAACAGTTCCTCGGGTACCTCGGCTCCGACCGCGACACCGACCGGCTGCCCGCCGGCCGCCACGGCGGCGCCACGGAGTCCGGGCCCGGCGCCGACGACGCCGACCACCTGGAGCCCGCCCCCGCCGGCCGGCTCCGGCGGACGGCCCGCAACCCGGCCCCCGTCCTCTTCGCCCTGCTCCTGCTCGTCTCCCTCGTCGCCTGCCGCGCCCTCCTCGGCGGCGGCGCCCTCCTCGGCGGCGCCCTGCTCCCCGCCCCCGGCAGCGGCCTCGAACTGTGGCGCGGCTACACCGGCGACTGGCAGCCCGCCGGCATCGGCACCACCGCCGTCGCCCCGCCCTACCTCGCCGTTCTCGGTGCCCTCTCCGTCCTGCTGTTCGACTCCACCCGGGCCGCGCTGACCCTGCTGCTCGTCTGCTCGGTCCCGCTCGCCGGACTCACCGCCTACTTCGCGTCCCGGCCGCTCGTCGAATCCCGACTGCTGCGCGCCTGGGCCGCCGTCGCCTACGCCTTCCTCCCCGCCGTCACCGGAGCCCTCGCCGGCGGCCGCCTCGGCACCGCCGTCCTCGCCGTACTGCTCCCGCTCATCGCCCGCTCCGCCGTCGCCGCCGCGGGCTTCGCGGACGGCCCCGGGGGGCCCGGCCCGCAGGGCGGCCGGCGCGCGCTGTGGACCTACACCCTGCTGCTGACCCTGGCCACGGCCTTCACCCCCGTCGTGTGGCCGCTCGCCGCCGTCCTCGGGGCCGCCGCACTGCTCGTACGCCGCGGCCGCCGCACGAGGTACGCCCTGCGGCTCCTCGTCACCCTCGTCGTACCGCTGCTCGTCCTCGCCCCCTGGTCCCTGGGGCTGCTCGCACACCCCGGCCGCTTCCTCGACGAGGCCGGACTGCCCTACGCGGGCCGGCCCGCCGACCCCCTCGAACTCCTCGTCGCCGGTCCCGGCGGGCCCGGTACCGCCGCCGCGCTGCTGTTCGCCGGCGCCGTCCTGGCCGCCCTCGCGGCCCTGCTCCGCGCCGACCGGCGGCTCGCCGTCCGCACCGCCTGGACCGTCGCCCTCGCCGGGCTGCTGCTGGCCGTACTCCTGAACCGCGGCGGCTGGGCCGGACCCGGCACCCTCCTCTACGGACTCGGCCTCCTCGCCG
>NZ_JANFAK020000027.1 GCF_024721315.2 Streptomyces sp. Isolate_45 | reverse complement strand
GCGACCGCCGCCCCGTACCCGACGGCGAGCACCGCCCCGCCGGCCCGCACGGGCAGCCGGGCGGGCCCGTACGCCGCTCCGAGCGCGGCACCGGCACCCAGCAGCCCGAACACCGCGAACGTCGCCACACGGCCGTCCAGCGCCCCCAGGGACACGTTCAGGGCCCCGGCCGCCGCGCACACCGCGCCGGCGCGGGCGACGGCCCGCCCCGACGCCCGCAGCGCGAGCGCGCCGGCCGCCGCCGTCACCAGGGTCTGCGCCCCCAGGACCGCCGCCACGGGCAGCCCCAGCAGCACCGGAGCCGTGAACAGCCCCGCCCAGCCGGCCACCACGGCCACCACCGCCGGCTCCCGGCGCGGCAGCTCCCGGGCCGCCCACCAGCCGGCTCCCGCCACCAGCAGCAGCGCTACCGGGACCGCGGCCCCCGCCCCGTGACCGCCCCCCGACGGGGTGGTCGACGCCCAGACCTCGCCCAGTACCCCGACCCGAGCGGACAGCACGAGGCCGACCGTGGGAACCGTGGTCAGCGCCGCCACCGCGGCCACCCCCGCGCCCGCCCACAGCAGGCCGCGCCGGACCTGCGCCGGGAGAGCGGACGCCCGTACGGCCGCCAGCAGCGGCAGCGCCGCCACCAGGTGCACCACCACCGGCCACATGTCCCCCCGAGCCGCGTGCCCGGCCGGGACCAGCGCCCCGACCGCCGCCACCGCGGCCAGCGCGCCCACCAGCGCCGCAGCCGACGCCCGCGCCTCCCGCCAGGCCACCGCCACGCCCAGGGCGGCCCCCGCCGCCAACAGCAGCGCCGGACCGACCGACCCCGGATCGGTCAGGGACAGCACCGAAGCCGTCAGCAGCGCGAGCGCGCCCGCCACCGACGCCGTCACCCAGGCGGTCACCCGCACCGACCGCCGCGCCACCGTCACCGCGAGCGCGGCGTCCAGCGCGGCCGTCACCAGCACCGCCCAACCGGCCCCCAACGGCCGAGCCCCCGCCGCGGCCGCGGCCAGCGGCAACGGCAGCTGCGCGACCAGCACCGCCGCGAGCAGCGGCAACCGCAGCCGGGGGAGCGTCGCCCCGTACCCCGCCCAGAGCGCCGCGAGCACCGCCGAGGCCCCCGCCGCGTACGCGGTCCCGTCGACCCCGGGCAGCCCGGCCGCGTGCAGCGCGTACGCGTCCAGCACCGTCAGCAGCAGCCCGACGGCCGCCACCGACTCCGCGGTGGAACGCAGCCCCCGCCGCAGCAGCGCCACGGGCGCGGCCAGCGCGGCCCCCGTCACCAGGGCCAGCACCACCGAACGCCCGGCGATCCCCAGCGAGCCCCAGCTCACCAGGGTGAAGGCCAGCGCCGCCACCGCCAACAGCACCGCACCCAGGGTCAACAGCACGTTCTGCGCGCCGCGCGCCGGAGCCGCTCCGGGCCCCGCCGGCCCCGCGGGACCGGCCGTCGGCCGAACAGGACCGGCCGAGGCCGGGCCGGGATGTGTCAGGACGCCGATCAGCCAGTTCCGTCGGGACAGCAAGTAGTGCCGCCGCGCGTCGAGTTGGATCAGCTCGCGGTCGATGAGCGCCAGCTCCTCGGCCGGTGGCACGGCCGGTGACGATCCTGGCGGGAAGGGGGTGTTCATACGCGGAGTGTGGCGCCCGTCACGACGTCAGGACATGGGCGTGCGTACTCAGATCGGCCCTGAGTACGCGCTGGGGTCGGGTCCGCGGAACCGCCCACGCGAAGCGGCCCGGCGGGTCAGACTGGAGCCATGCAGCGCTGGACGCACTACCGCTTCCGCAGCGTGTGGGACCTACAGGCCCCGCCCGCCCTCGTCTTCTCCCTGCTGGAGGACCCCGGGCAGTACCCCTCGTGGTGGCCCCAGGTCCGCCGGGTCGAGCCGGTGGGCGAGGACACCGGTCGCGCCCTGATCCGCTCGGTCCTCCCGTACGGCATGCACGTCGGCCTCACCGGCCTGCTCCGCGACCCCGCCCGGGGAGTCCTGGAGGTCGCCCTGCGCGGCGACATCGAGGGCTGGGCGCGATGGACCGTGCGCCCGCGCGGGGGCCCGGGGGCCGCCCGCACCCGGGCCCTGTACGAGCAGGAGGTCGACGTCACGGCGCCGCTCCTGCGCAGGCTGTCGGTGCCCGCCCGGCCGCTGTTCCACCTGAACCACGCCCTGATGATGAGGGCCGGCCGGCGCGGCCTCGCGGCCCGACTGACGGCCGGACCGGAAGCGGTTTGAACAGACCCCACGCCTCTTGTATTGTTCAGTCCGTTCCCGGGCGATTAGCTCAGCGGTAGAGCACTTCGTTCACACCGAAGGGGTCACTGGTTCGATCCCAGTATCGCCCACCGGGACAGGCCGGTCCGTCTGATGACGGACCGGCCTTCCGCATGTACGGACCCGTGTCCGGCCGCGTCACGCGGCCTGGTTCAGCTCCGGCCGCAGCGGCCAGTGCGGATCCACCGACTCCGGCGTTCCCTGCCGCGCGAACCACGCCTGCAGACCGCGCGCCTGCGCCGCGTGCCACACCGCCTGCAACGTGTGCAGCTCGGCCGGGGTCAGCCGCTCCAGCCTCCCCGCGAACCTGCGCCCCACCGCCCGTACGAGCTCCAGTGACGCCAGCGCGTCCGCCGACGCGTCGTGCGCGCCCTCCAGCTCTATCCCGTAGTGCGCGCACAGGTCCGTCAGCGTGCGACGGCCCTTGCGGTAGCGGTCCAGATGCTTGTCCAGCACCCGCGGATCCAGCACCGTCAGCGGCCTGTTGTCCAGGTACCGGGACAGCGAGGAGGCCCGGTGCCGGCGCAACTCCCGGTCCAGCAGCGTCAGGTCGAACGGCGCGTTCATCACCACGACCGGCCGCCCCGCGACCTGCTGCTCGCCCAGCGCGCGGGCTATCTCCTCCACCACCGGCGCCGGCCAACGGCCGTGGCGCTGGAGGTGCTCATCGGTCAGGCCGTGCACTTCCGTGGCTCCCGGGGGTACCGGGATGCCGGGATTGACCAGCCAGCGGGTGGTGCGGACCCGGCCGCCCGCACACTCCTGCACGACGAGCGCGGCGGACACGATCCGGTCCTGCTCGACGTCCACTCCGGTCGTCTCCGTGTCGAATGAGGCCAACGGGCCTTCGTACCAGCGCGTCATGGCGAACTCCTCGTCCCCGGTCGGCAGATGGGGAGCACCCGGACGCCGTCGTCTCGGAGCGTGCCACCCCCGCCCGCATCGGTGATACCCGGGCTGTTTGCCCCGTACGCCGTTTGCGGCCCCCCGGGTGCGGAGACAACTGAACTGGGGGACCGCACACATGACCGGCCGTCACCCCGAAACCACTCACGGCAGGGCCCGGAAGGCATGGGGAGCCGGCCATGGCGCTCGCACAGCCCGAACCGGGCGGGGTGCTGCAGACACGGACCGGTCCCGCGACCGGACCATTGCGCGGCACGCTCGCCACCACCGCCTGCATGGAGACCCTCCAGGTGGGCTACCTCCACGCCGTCGCCGCCGCGGCCGGCTGCTCGCTGTCCCAGCCCTTCCCGGACAACGGCATCGACTGGCACGTCAGCCACGGCGCACCCGAACACGTCGTCGACGACGAGGTGACCGTGAAGGTGCAGCTGAAGGCCACCTACCAGGTGCCGCCGAGGCCGGCGGGCGACACCTTCGGCTTCACCCTCGACAACGAACACCTGGTGAAACTGGCCCGCACACCGGTCGCCGTCCACAAGATCCTCGTCGTCATGCTCGTACCGCGGGAGCGTGACCAGTGGCTGAGCGCCGGGCACGACCGGCTCGACCTGCGGCACTGCTGCTACTGGACCAACCTCGCCGGACACCCCGTGACCGGCCGGCGCCGGACCACCGTGCGGATCCCGACCACGCGGATCTTCGACGACCGGGCGCTGTGCGAGATCATGACCCGGGTCGGGTCGGGAGGGACACCTTGATGAACCGGCGGCCACCGCACCTCGAACCGCTGTCGTCCCCGGAGCCGGAGCCGGGTGCGCCCGATCCCGCCCAGGTCGACCCCCAGGTGCTCGGCGCCCTGCTGCGCCGCCACGGCTGGCTCCGGCGCGGCGGCGCGGCGGGCCGCTACGGCCGGTGGACCCCGCCGCCCGGCCGGCCGGCGGGCAGCGGCGCCAGCCTCCTGGTCCCCGAGAGCCGCGCCTTCCCCGACTGCTCGGACCTGTTGGAGGAAGCGCTGACGGCGCTCTCCCGCAGCGGCCTCCCGTCGGCCCGGGAAGTCCTGTTCGGGCTGAGCGTCCCCAGTGACGAGGTCCGCTGGGAGCGCGAGATCATTCCCGAGGGCCCCTACGGCCGCCAGGGCGACGCCGTCTGGACGGTGCAGGAACAGCTCCGCTCGGCGGCCCGACGCATGCTGCTGGCCGGGGCCCTCGCCGACCGGGCCCGGGCCGGCTACTACGGCGCCCGCCACCGCGCCCAGGCCGAACGCACCCTGGACGGAGTGCTGGTGGGCCCCTCCCCGGGCGGGCGCAGGCTCACCGCCTACGTCCCCGTCGGCGGCGGCCGCGGCCCCGTGACCCGGCTGCACCACGCCCTGCACGCGGCCCGCGAGGCCGTGGACTACCGACGGGCCACCGGAGGCATGGAGGCCTTCGACGCGGCCGTCGCCGCCGGGGTCAGCCGGGAACTCGCCGACGCGCTCATCGCCCTGGTGCGGGGCTCGGAGGGGGTGCGCATCGCGCTGGCCTGGGCGCCCGCGGCCGGAGTCCCGGCGGGGTGCGCCGCCCGGCCCGAGCCGGTCGAGTTCTCGCCCGGTGACCTGCCCGTGCTGCGCGAGGCCGCCGACCGGTACACCCGGGACGAGCCGGCCGTCGCCGTCCGCGTCGCCGGGGCGGTGGTACGGATGCGCCGCTCGGCCGCCGGGGGAGGGGGCACCGTACGGCTGCGGGTGCTGGCGGGCGCCGAGGTGCCGTACGTACGGGCCGCCCTCGACGAGGAGGCGTACCGCATCGCGGGCCACGCCCACCTCGTCGGACTGCCCGTCCGGGTCAGCGGCCGCCTGCAACGCCGCGGGGGCTTCCGTCGGCTCACCGGGGCGACCGACGTGGCGCCCGTCCCGCTGGACGAGGTCGAGCGGGACCGCCTGATGAAGACCCTGGACGCGGCCTTCGACCCGCAGGACGTGCTCCCCTCGGACGAATAGTCCCCGCCCCGGGGCGGGGCGGGGAACGCGGCTGACACCGTCAGGGCGCGGGGCGGGTGAAGTGCGCCATGAGCAGGTCCGGGACCGGTGAGAAGTCCGCGCCCCGGACCATGCCGAGGCCCTCGTACAGCGCCACGGCCGGGGCGTTCGCCGCACCCGTGGTGACCTCGACCGTGCGGTCCGGGAAGGCCTCCGTGAGGAGGTGGCGCATCAGCCGGGAGGCGATGCCCCGACGGAACCACGCCGGGTCCACGCACAGCCGGTCGACGCCGATCGAGCCGTCGCCCTCCTGTGCCCAGGCGACGAAGCCCGCGATCGAGCCCTCGTCGTGGACGGCCCCCGACCAGTGCAGCGGACGCTCCCGCATCTCCTGGAGGCTCTCGCGCAGCGCGGGGATGCCGTCGAAGCCGATCAGAGCGGCCTCCACCGCGTAGGAGGCGCGGCCGATCCGGTGCACCGCGGCGGCGGTGGCCTCGTCGGTCAGGTCGAGGCGACGGACGGGTGGACGGACCGGCGGGCTCGGCATGCGGGTCGGGTTCCCTTCGGGGGCGGGGCGGGGGCGGGGTACGGACGGTCGTCCGGCGCGGCGGCGGGCGGGGCCCCACGGTACCCACGGCCGCGGCGCGCACGGGCGCCACCGACCCCGGCGGGGCCGCCGGACGCGTACGACCGTTAACCGTTTCGCTGCGCGGGCGCTCGGCTCGGTACGATTCAGGCGCGCAGTGTTCGCTCGCGCACCCCCTGAGTCAGGAGAGACCGGTGTCAGACGTCCGTGTGATCATCCAACGCGATTCCGAGCGGGACGAGCGCGTGGTGGCCACGGGCACTACGGCGGCCGAGCTGTTCGCCGGTGAGCGCACCATCGTCGCCGCGCGCATCGCGGGTGAGCTGAAGGACCTCGCGTACGAGGTGCGGGACGGCGAGACCGTCGAGCCGGTGGAGATCTCCTCCGAGGACGGCCTCAACATCCTGCGGCACTCGACCGCCCACGTCATGGCGCAGGCCGTGCAGGAGCTGTTCCCCGAGGCCAAGCTGGGCATCGGCCCGCCGGTCCGGGACGGCTTCTACTACGACTTCGACGTCGCGAAGCCCTTCACCCCCGAGGACCTCAAGGTCATCGAGAAGAAGATGCAGGAGATCCAGAAGCGCGGGCAGAAGTTCGCCCGCCGCGTGGTCTCCGACGAGGCGGCCCGCGAGGAGCTCGCAGACGAGCCGTACAAGCTGGAGCTCATCGGCATCAAGGGTTCGGCCTCGACCGACGACGGCGCGAACGTCGAGGTGGGCGGCGGCGAGCTGACCATCTACGACAACCTCGACGCCAAGACCGGGGACCTGTGCTGGAAGGACCTCTGTCGCGGTCCCCACCTGCCCACCACCCGCAACATCCCGGCGTTCAAGCTGATGCGCAACGCGGCCGCCTACTGGCGCGGCAGCGAGAAGAACCCGATGCTCCAGCGCATCTACGGCACCGCGTGGCCGTCGAAGGAAGAGCTGAAGGCCCACCTCGACTTCCTCGCCGAGGCCGAGAAGCGCGACCACCGCCGCCTCGGCACCGAGCTCGACCTGTTCTCCGTGCAGGACGAGATCGGCTCCGGCCTGGCCGTCTTCCACCCGCGGGGCGGCGTCATCCGCCGCACCATGGAGGACTACTCGCGCAAGCGCCACGAGGAAGAGGGCTACGAGTTCGTCTACACCCCGCACGCGACCAAGGGCGCCCTCTTCGAGAAGAGCGGTCACCTGGACTGGTACGCGGAGGGCATGTACCCCCCCATGCAGCTCGACGGTGGTACCGACTACTACCTCAAGCCCATGAACTGCCCGATGCACAACCTGATCTTCGACGCGCGCGGCCGCTCCTACCGCGAACTGCCGCTGCGCCTCTTCGAGTTCGGCACCGTGTACCGGTACGAGAAGTCCGGTGTGGTGCACGGCCTGACCCGTTCGCGTGGCTTCACCCAGGACGACGCGCACATCTACTGCACCAAGGAGCAGATGGCGGAGGAGCTCGACCGCACGCTCACCTTCGTGCTGAACCTGCTCCGCGACTACGGTCTGACCGACTTCTACCTGGAGCTGTCGACCAAGGACCCGGAGAAGTTCGTCGGCTCGGACGAGGTGTGGGAGGAGGCCACCGCCGTTCTCCAGTCGGTCGCCGAGAAGCAGGGCCTGCCCCTGGTCCCGGACCCGGGTGGCGCCGCGTTCTACGGTCCGAAGATCTCCGTCCAGTGCCGTGACGCGATCGGCCGGACCTGGCAGATGTCGACGGTGCAGCTCGACTTCAACCTCCCGGAGCGCTTCAACCTGGAGTACACCGGCCCCGACGGCTCCCGTCAGCGCCCGGTCATGATCCACCGTGCGCTCTTCGGTTCCATCGAGCGCTTCTTCGCGGTGCTGCTGGAGCACTACGCGGGTGCCATGCCGCCGTGGCTGGCCCCCGTCCAGGCCGTCGGCATCCCGATCGGTGACGGGCACGTGGAGTACCTGCAGGAGTTCGCCGCCGAGGCGAAGAAGCAGGGCCTGCGGGTCGAGGTCGACGCCTCCTCCGACCGCATGCAGAAGAAGATCCGCAACCACCAGAAGCTCAAGGTCCCGTTCATGATCATCGTCGGTGACGAGGACATGGCCGCGGGCACCGTCTCCTTCCGCTACCGCGACGGTTCGCAGGAGAACGGCATCGCCAAGGACGAGGCACTGGCCAAGCTGGCCAAGGTCGTCGCCGACCGCGTCCAGGTCTGATCCCGGGCGCGACGGCACGGCGGGCCCCCGGAAAGTGATCACTTTCCGGGGGCCTTCCTCGTACGTGCGGGCGAGGTCATATGCTGCATCCCATGACGATTGAGCCGGAGCAGCAGGGCGGAGTGGGCACGCAGGACGCGTTCCAGCGTCTGTGGACGCCCCACCGGATGGCCTACATCCAAGGGGAGAACAAGCCGACCGGCCCGGAGGCCGGGGACGGCTGTCCCTTCTGCGGGCTTCGGGAGATGTCCGACGAGGACGGGCTGATCGTGGCGCGGGGCGAGCACGTGTACGCGGTGCTCAACCTCTACCCCTACAACGGTGGCCACCTGCTGGTCGTCCCCTACCGGCACGTCGCCGACTACACGGAGCTCGACGGCCCCGAGACGGCCGAGCTGGCCGACCTGACGAAGCGGGCCATGACGGCGCTGCGCAAGGCCTCCGGGGCGCACGGGTTCAACATCGGCCTGAACCAGGGAGCGGCCGCCGGCGCCGGCATCGCGGCCCACCTGCACCAGCACATCGTGCCGCGCTGGGGCGGGGACGCGAACTTCATGCCGGTCGTCGGGCACACCAGGGTGCTGCCGCAACTCCTCGCGGAGACCCGCCAGATGCTCTCGGACGCCTGGCCGGTCGACTAGTCGGCACCGGCCGGTACGAGGGGGCGGGCCCGTCGGCCCGCCCCGCTTTCGTTCTCAGGACGGCCGGGCGGCGCGCCATTCGGCCAGGACGGCCTCGACGTCGAACTCGGTCAGGTTCAGCGGCGGTCCCGGCGGGGGCATGCGCAGGGCCGCCGCGATCTTCTCGTTGATCCCGGTGAGGACCGCCCGTACCTGACGCTCGGTACGGGCCGCACGGGCCGCCTCCAGGGCGTCCTCGGCCTCCTTGCGCAGCGCGAGCGCGGGCGGCAGGGAGGAGAAGCCCTCGCGGTGCATCTTCCCCTTGATCCACCACAGCTCGTCGTACGGGGCGTCGAGCGAGGCCATCGGCTTGCCCCAGCCCGGAAGCTTCTCGAATTCGCCCCGGGCCTCGGCCTCGCGGATCTGCCGGTCGACGAAGGACTCGAAGCTGACGCCGGGCGGTTTGCGCTCGGTCACGGCACCTCCTCGGGTTCCCCCGCCCGCGGCGGGACTCCTCCAGCGTACTTACTCGTACACGTCCGCCTTGCGGGGGGAAGGCTCCTGGATCAGGCCGCTCATGATCGAGGAGCGGTTGGTGAAGCGGTCGGTGTCGACGCCGTTCTCCTCCAGCACCTTGAACGTCGCCGCGTGCACGGACCGCAGCACCGGGGCGACCGTGCGCAGCGCGTCGTCCGCCATGAAGCGGTGGCGCCACATCGAGCCGGCCCAGACGTGCCGCAGGCCGAAGGGTTCGGGCAGGACCAGCTTGCCGCCGAAGTGCTCCAGCAACGGGGGGTACCAGGTCAGCGGCGCGCGCACGGCCAGCCGGACGACCTCGGAGGCGTCGACGAGCCGCAGCGGACGTTCCACGGTCTCCCAGAAGCGCACGGACTTCGGGACCTCGACCACCGGGGCCTTCGACTTGGTGGTGAACAGGCCGTGGACGGGGCCGAGGGCGTGGGCGGTGACGTCCACGCGCAGGGTCTTGTAGAGCACGGTGACGGTGACCAGCATGGTGATGACGAGCTGGCCGTCCCAGAGCGGGTACTGGATGCCCAGGTAGTGCCGGTTGCCCGCGCTGAACTGCTGCTCGTTGCAGATCCGGGTGATCTCGTGCGGCTTCACCATGAAGGTGTCGACGTTCTCGCCGGCCGGTCGGGCCACCTCGCCCGCGCCCTCGCCGACGGGCGTGACGATCCAGTGCTGGATGGAGGCCGCAGGGAAACCGCCGGTGTGCAGCGGCCCGCGCTCCAGCTTGCGCAACTGGGTGTCGATCGCGCGTATGACGTCCCAGCTGCGGAAGGGGTGGATCTCGTGGCCCTCGGTCGCGGGGGTCAGTTCCTCGGCCATCTGCCAGCTGCCCCAACGGGTGCCCATGCCGAGGATGCCCTTGGGGCCCGCGTAGAACACGGAGTTGCTGCGGTCCTCGGCGGTGAGCTTCGCCAGCTGGTGGCGCAGGTCCTCGCGGGCCTTCTCGTCGGGGTTCCCGGGCACCGCGTCGGGGATCTTCGCGGCGACGCCGCCGCCGCCGAGCAGGCCGTCCCAGCGGGACCGCAGGTCGGCGGCGGTTTTCTCGCAGATCCGGCGGGCCAGGTACCAGCCGATGACCGGGGCGGCGAGCGAGCCGAGCAGGTAGAGCTCCAGCAGGCCGCTGCCGGGCTCGCGCTTGATCACCCGGTACAGCAGGATCGCGGCGAAGAGGGCGATGGCGACGAGCAGCGCCGTCCCGATCCAGCCCGTCTTCCTGCCCTCGCCCTTCGACAGGGACTTGCGCAGTTGGAACAGGCCGACCCACAGCAGCGTCCCGGGGAGGAACAGCACCCCGCAGACCAGCGTGATCATGCGCAGGCGACGGTCGCGGTCCTTGCGGATGCGGGAGGCGGCCAGGCAGTGCTCCACCACGGTCTGCGGGTCGGCGCCGAAGGACTGGATGAGGGGCTTGCGGCCGGGGCCCAGGGTGCGGGCCTCCACCGCGCGGCAGAAGGCCTCCCCGAGGTTCGGTTCGAAGAGGGAGAGCTTGGCCTCCTTGACGGTGGCCGGGTGCAGCTCGCTGTTGGCCCCGAGTATGGAGGACAGCTTGGTGTCCTTGCCGCCGTCGCGGTACGCGGCGGAGGCAAGCGCGTTGGTCGCCGCGGTCTGGCCGCCGCCCCCCTGGAGAGGAATCTGTGCCCCGGGCCTGAAGTCGAATCCGTCGTCCGCCACCGCTGCCCCCATCGCCGTGCCACTGTGCTCTTTGTCGTGCTGTTCTCGTGCCGCGCCGCGGCGTGCGGCCCGCTGCCCGCTGCCCCGTCGCGTCGCGCGTTGTGCTCCCCGCCGCGCCGAAGAGCTTATCGGCGTACATCGCCCCATGGTCATGGGACAGGGAAATACCGCCCACCGCAAGCCGGTTGGATGGGCGGTCGCCCTGGCGCTATGTCAGACGGCTTCCCTTCTCGGTCTGTTCGCGCACCTTGTCCGCGATCGGCGCCGGCATCGCTTCGTGCCGGGCGTACGCCCGCGTGAACCGGCCCGTGCCGTGCGAGACGGAGCGCAGGTCCACGGCGTACCGGTCGATCTCGATCTCCGGGACCTCGGCGCGCACCCGGGTCCGGCCGGCGCCCGCCTGCTCGGTGCCGACGACGCGGCCCCGGCGGCCGGCGAGGTCGCTCATGACCGGGCCGACGTACTCGTCGGGGACGAGGACGTCGAGCTCGGCGACGGGCTCCAGGAGGTGGATCGCGGCGTCGGCGGCGGCCTCGCGCAGGGCCAGGGCGCCCGCGGTCTGGAACGCGGCGTCGGAGGAGTCCACGGAGTGCGCCTTGCCGTCGCGCAGGATGATCCGTACGTCGACCAGCGGATGGCCCGTCGCCAGCCCGCGGGCGGCCTGGGCGCGGACGCCCTTCTCCACGGACGGGATGAACTGGCGGGGGACCGAGCCGCCGACGACCTTGTCGACGAACTCGATCCCGCTGCCGGGCGGCAGCGGCTCGACCTCGATCTCGCAGATGGCGAACTGGCCGTGGCCGCCGGACTGCTTGACGTGCCGGCCGCGCCCGGTGGCCTTGGCGCCGAAGGTCTCGCGCAGGCTCATCCTGTGCGGGACGGGGTCGACCTGGACTCCGTAGCGGCTCCGCAGCCGCTCCAGCGCGACGTCCTGGTGGGCCTCGCCGAGGCACCACAGGACGAGCTGGTGGGTGTGCGGGTTCTGCTCCAGCCGCATGGTGGGGTCCTCGGCGACGAGGCGGGCCAGCCCCTGGGAGAGCTTGTCCTCGTCGGCCTTGCTGTGGGCCTCGATGGCCAGGGGGAGCAGCGGCTCCGGCATCGGCCAGGGCTCCATCAGGAGCGGGTCCTCCTTGGCGGAGAGCGTGTCCCCGGTCTCGGCGCGGGTGAGTTTCGCCACGCAGGCGAGGTCGCCCGCGACGCACTGGCCGAGGATGCGCTGCTGCTTGCCGAAGGGTGAGGTGAGGGCGCCGGTCCGCTCGTCGAGGTCGTGGTCCTCGTGGCCGCGGTCCGCGAGGCCGTGCCCGCTGACGTGGACGGCCTGCTCGGGGCGCAGGGTGCCGGAGAAGACGCGGACGAGGGAGACGCGGCCGACGTACGGGTCGGAGGAGGTCTTGACGACCTCGGCGAGCAGCGGCCCGGCGGGATCGCAGCCGGCGGCGGGGCGCGGGGTGCCGTCGGGGGAGGTGACGGTGATCGGGGCGCGTTCCAGGGGGGTGGGGAAGCCGCCCGTGATCAGTTCGAGGAGCTCCACGGTGCCGAGGCCCTGGCGCGCGCCGTCGGCGGCGGGGGCGGCCATCAGGACGGGGTGGAAGGTGCCGCGCGCGACGGCCCGTTCCAGGTCGTCGACCAGGGTCTTCAGGTCGATGTCCGCCCCGGCGAGGTAGCGGTCCATCAGGCCCTCGTCCTCGCTCTCCGCGATGATCCCCTCGATGAGGCGGGAGCGGGCGGCGTCGATGAGGGCGAGCTCGGCGGGGTCCGGGTCGCGCTCGACGCGCTCGCCCGACCCGTAGTCGTGGACGCGGCGGGAGAGCAGGCCCAGCAGGCCGGTGACGGGGGCGTGGCCGTCGGCGCCGGCCGGTCCGTGCAGCGGTAGGTACAGGGGGAGGACGGCGTCCGGGTCGTCCCCGCCGAAGATCTCCCCGCAGATGTCGGTCATCTGCGCGTAGTCGGCGCGGGCTGCCTCCAAATGGGTGACGACGATGGCGCGCGGCATGCCGACGGCCTCGCATTCGTCCCAGACCATCCGGGTGGCCCCGTCGATGCCGTCCGAGGCCGAGACGACGAAGAGGGCCGCGTCCGCGGCGCGCAGACCGGCCCTGAGTTCTCCGACGAAGTCGGCGTATCCGGGAGTGTCCAGGATGTTGATCTTGATTCCGGCCCATTCGACGGGGACCAGCGAGAGCTGGACGGACCGGTGGCGGCGTTGCTCGATCTCGTCGTAGTCGGAGACGGACGTGCCGTCCTCGACCCGGCCGGCCCTGTTCACGGCCCCGGAGGTCAGGGCCAGCGCCTCGACCAGGGTGGTCTTCCCGGCGCCGCTGTGGCCGACCAGCACGACGTTCCGTACGGAAGCGGGGCGGTCGGCCGTCAGTGCCCTGCCGGCGGCCCCGGCTTGGTGTGATGTGGCTCCCATGATGCTCTTGCCTCCCGGTGTCGCGGTGAGGAGGGGTGATCGGGGTCCTTCGAGCTTTGCACCGCCGTCACACTGCGTCCATACGTCGTACCCGCGCCGGCCCGGGGCGTGAACCGGACCCTCCGGGCGGATTCCCGGGAGCGAACCGGTGGGTGCGCGGCCGTGCGGGCCCCGGGCGCCGGCTACGATGGGCCAGCCGGTGGCCGTGGTGGCCGTGCGGCCCAGCGACCCTCCGGGAAGGCCATGCTGAACAAGTACGCGCGTGCATTCTTCACGCGTGTTCTCACGCCGTTCGCCGCGTTCCTCCTCCGTCGGGGGGTGAGCCCCGACGCGGTCACCCTGATCGGCACCGCCGGCGTGGTGGCCGGAGCGCTGGTCTTCTTCCCCAGGGGCGAGTTCTTCTGGGGCACGATCACCATCACCCTCTTCGTGTTCTCCGACCTGGTGGACGGGAACATGGCCCGCCAGGCCGGCGTCTCCAGCCGGTGGGGCGCGTTCCTCGACTCGACCCTCGACCGGGTGGCGGACGCGGCGATCTTCGGCGGGCTCGCGCTCTGGTACGCGGGCTCCGGGAACGACAACGCCCTCTGCGCGGTGGCCATCTTCTGCCTGGCCAGCGGCCAGGTGGTCTCCTACACCAAGGCCCGCGGCGAGTCGATCGGGCTTCCGGTCGCCGTCAACGGGCTCATCGAACGGGCCGAGCGGCTGGTGATCTCCCTGGTCGCGGCGGGCCTGTCCGGCCTGCAGACCTTCGGGGTGCCCTCGTGGATCGGCGTCCTGCTGCCGATCGCGCTGTGGGTCGTCGCCGTCGGCTCGCTCGTCACCCTGATCCAGCGGGTGGTCACCGTACGCCGGGAAGCGGCCGAGGCCGACGCCGCCGAGGCAGCCGCCGGACCCCAGACCTCCACCGAGAGCGGTACCACCTGATGGGCACGGCGCAGGACAAGCTGGTCGACGGCCTCTACGGACTCGGCTGGGCGGGGGTGAAGAAGCTCCCGGAGCCGGCCGCGGTCGCCCTCGGCCGCAAGATCGCGGACGTGGTCTGGAAGCGCCGCGGCAAGAGCGTGCTCCGGCTGGAGTCCAACCTGGCCAGGGTGGTCCCGGAAGCCTCGCCCGAGCGGCTGCGGGAACTGTCCAAGGCCGGCATGCGCTCGTACATGCGCTACTGGATGGAATCCTTCCGGCTGCCGACGATGAACCCGGAACGCTTCGGCAAGGAAGTCCTGTTCCAGGACGAGCACCTGCTGCGCGAAGCCCTCGCCAGTGGGCGCGGGGTCGTCGTCGCCCTGCCCCACCTGGCCAACTGGGACCTCGCCGGCGCCTGGGCCATCGGCCACATCGGCGTGCCGTTCACCACGGTCGCCGAACGGCTCAAGCCCGAGTCGCTCTACGACCGCTTCGTGGCCTACCGGGAGAGCCTCGGCATGGAGGTCCTGCCGCACAGCGGTGGCGCCGCCTTCGGCACCCTGGCCCGCCGGCTGCGCTCCGGCGGCCTCGTCTGCCTCGTCGCGGACCGGGACCTGTCGTCCTCCGGCGTCGAGGTGGACTTCTTCGGCGCCACCGCCCGCATGCCCGCCGGGCCCGCCCTGCTGGCCCAGCAGACGGGGGCGGTGCTGCTCCCGGCGACCCTGCACTACGGGGACTCGCCGACGATGTACGGCCGGATCCACCCCGAGGTCCCGGTGCCCGGGACCGGGACGCGGATCGAGAAGACCGCCACGATGACGCAGGCCGTCGCGGACGCCTTCGCCGAGGGCATCGCCGAACACCCGCAGGACTGGCACATGCTGCAACGGCTGTGGCTGGACGACCTGGAGGAGCGCCCGTAGTGAAGATCGGCATCGTGTGCCCGTACTCGTGGGACGTCCCGGGCGGCGTCCAGTTCCACATCCGTGACCTTGCGGAACACCTGATCCGCCTCGGTCACGAGGTGTCGGTGCTGGCCCCGGCCGACGACGAGACCCCCCTGCCGCCCTACGTGGTCTCGGCGGGACGGGCGGTGCCGGTGCCCTACAACGGGTCCGTCGCCCGGCTGAACTTCGGCTTCCTGTCGGCCGCCCGCGTACGGCGCTGGCTGCACGACGGGGTCTTCGACGTCATCCACATCCACGAGCCGGCCTCCCCCTCGCTGGGGCTGCTGTCCTGCTGGGCCGCCCAGGGCCCGATCGTGGCCACCTTCCACACCTCCAACCCCCGTTCCCGCGCCATGATCGCCGCGTACCCGATCCTCCAGCCGGCCCTGGAGAAGATCAGCGCGCGGATCGCGGTCAGCGAGTACGCCCGGCGCACCCTCGTGGAGCACCTGGGCGGGGACGCCGTCGTCATCCCGAACGGGGTGGACGTCGACTTCTTCGCCGACGCCGATCCCAAGGCGGAGTGGGGCGGGCAGACGCTCGGCTTCATCGGCCGCATCGACGAACCCCGCAAGGGCCTGCCCGTCCTGATGGCCGCCTTCCCGCGGATCGTCGAGGCCTGCCCCGACGTACGCCTGCTGGTCGCGGGCCGCGGCGACGAGGAGGAGGCGGTCGCCTCCCTGCCCGCGGAACTGCGCTCCCGCGTGGAGTTCCTCGGGATGGTCTCCGACGAGGACAAGGCCCGCCTGCTGCGCAGCGTGGACGTCTACGTCGCCCCCAACACCGGCGGCGAGAGCTTCGGGATCATCCTGGTCGAGGCGCTGTCCGCGGGAGCCGCCGTCCTGGCCTCCGACCTCGACGCCTTCGCCCAGGTCCTGGACCAGGGCGCGGCCGGCGAACTCTTCGCGAACGAGGACTCCGCCTCCCTGGCCGCCGCGGCCATCGCCCTCCTCCGCGACCCGGCCCGGCGGGCCGAACTGAGCGCGCGCGGCTCCGCCCACGTACGGCGCTTCGACTGGTCGACGGTCGGCGCGGACATCCTCGCGGTCTACGAGACCGTCACGGACGGCGCGGCCGCGGTCGCCGCCGACGAGCGGGTGCCCCTGCGCACCCGACTCGGCTTCTCGCGGGACTCCACGGGCTCCTGAGGCCGGGGGCGGGACCGGGCCGCCGACGCCCGCCCGCGCCGCCCTCCGGTCGAGCCCGGGACTTCCCCGCGGGGCGCCCGCGGGCAGGGGTGAGCGGGGGCCGCGCCCGGAAGGGTAGTGTCGCGGCCCGTGATCGAAAACCTTGTCTGGATCGCCGTGGCGCTGGGCGTCGTCGGCGTCTACCTCAGCTGGACCGCCGGCCGTCTCGACCGGCTGCACACGCGGATGGACGCGGCTCGGGCCGCGCTCGACGCACAGCTCGTGCGACGGGCCTCCGTGGTGGTGGAGGTGGCGACCTCCGGGGCGCTGGACCCCGCGTCCTCCCTCGTCCTGTACGAGGCCGCGCACGCCGCCCGGCAGGCCGAGGAGGAGCACCGCGAGGTCGCCGAGAGCGAGCTCAGCCAGGCCCTGCGCGCGGTCTTCGCCGACGTCGATCAGGTCGAGGTGCTGAAGGCCGCCCCGGGCGGCGAGGCCGCCGCCGAGGAACTGGCGGCCGCGGTGCGCCGGGTGCCGATGGCGCGGCGGTTCCTGAACGACGCCGTGCGCGCGGCCCGCGCGCTGCGACGCCACCGCAAGGTGCGCTGGTTCCGACTGGCGGGACACGCCCCGTTCCCGCTCGCCTTCGAAATGGACGACGAACCCCCGGCGGACCTCGCGGACCGTCCGACGTAGGGCCCCGGGCGCCTCCCGACGATCCGTCCTAGAGCCGCGAGGGACAAATGGAGAGGCCACCGGCTCCACATTGGCCCTTGTCGTGGCCTGGTCGGTGGGGTTTTCTCAGTGGAGTAGCACCCGTCTTCCTTTCGAGTGAGGTCAACCCGTGAGCACGCTTCCCACCTCCCCCCAGTCCGCTGAGTCGGCCATCGGCACCTCCCGCGTCAAGCGCGGCATGGCCGAGCAGCTCAAGGGCGGCGTGATCATGGATGTGGTCAACGCCGAGCAGGCGAAGATCGCCGAGGACGCCGGCGCCGTGGCCGTCATGGCCCTGGAGCGGGTCCCCGCGGACATCCGCAAGGACGGCGGCGTGGCCCGCATGTCCGACCCGAACATGATCGAAGAGATCATCGAGGCCGTCTCGATCCCCGTCATGGCCAAGTCCCGCATCGGCCACTTCGTCGAGGCGCAGGTCCTGCAGTCCCTCGGCGTCGACTACATCGACGAGTCCGAGGTCCTGACCCCGGCCGACGAGGTCAACCACTCCGACAAGTGGGCGTTCACCACCCCCTTCGTCTGTGGCGCCACCAACCTGGGCGAGGCCCTGCGCCGCATCGCCGAGGGCGCGGCCATGATCCGCTCCAAGGGCGAGGCCGGCACCGGCAACGTCGTCGAGGCCGTCCGTCACCTGCGCCAGATCAAGAACGAGATCGCCCGCCTGCGCGGCTACGACAACAACGAGCTGTTCGCCGCCGCCAAGGACCTGCGCGCCCCGTACGAGCTGGTCAAGGAGGTCGCCGAGCTCGGCAAGCTCCCGGTAGTGCTGTTCTCCGCCGGTGGCGTCGCCACCCCCGCCGACGCCGCGCTGATGCGCCAGCTCGGTGCCGAGGGCGTCTTCGTCGGCTCCGGCATCTTCAAGTCGGGCGACCCGGCCAAGCGCGCCGCCGCCATCGTGAAGGCCACCACCTTCTACGACGACCCGAAGATCATCGCGGACGCCTCCCGCAACCTGGGCGAGGCCATGGTCGGCATCAACTGCGACACCCTCCCCGAGGCCGAGCGCTACGCCAACCGCGGCTGGTAGTCACTGCCATGACCAACCCCGTGATTGGTGTCCTGGCTCTCCAGGGCGACGTACGGGAGCACCTGATCGCCCTGGCCGCGGCGGACGCCGTGGCCAGGCCGGTCCGGCGTCCCGAGGAGCTCGCCGAGGTCGACGCCCTGGTGATCCCCGGCGGCGAGTCCACGACCATGTCGAAGCTCGCCGTGCTGTTCGGCATGCTGGAGCCGCTGCGCGAGCGCGTGCGGGCCGGGATGCCCGTGTACGGCACCTGCGCCGGCATGATCATGCTCGCGGACAAGCTGCTGGACGGCCGTGACGACCAGGAGACGCTCGGCGGCATCGACATGATCGTGCGCCGCAACGCCTTCGGCCGGCAGAACGAGTCCTTCGAGGCGAAGATCGAGTTCGCGGGCATAGCGGGCGGCCCCGTCGAGGGCGTCTTCATCCGCGCCCCGTGGGTCGAGTCCGTGGGCGGCGCCGCCGAGGTGCTGGCCACGTACGAGGGCCACACCGTGGCCGTCCGGCAGGGCAACGTGCTGGCCACCTCGTTCCACCCCGAACTGACCGGCGACGACCGCGTCCACGCGTACTTCGTCGACATGGTGCGCGCGGGGCTGTAACGGCGTCCCGGTAGGATCTGAGGCGAACACTGTTGGTGACGCGAAGGAGACAGGCAGATGTCCGGCCACTCTAAATGGGCTACGACGAAGCACAAGAAGGCCGTGGTTGACGCCAAGCGCGGCAAGCTCTTCGCGAAGCTGATCAAGAACATCGAGGTCGCGGCCCGTATGGGCGGCGCCGACATCGATGGCAACCCGACGCTCTTCGACGCCATCCAGAAGGCCAAGAAGAGCTCGGTCCCGAACAAGAACATCGACTCCGCGGTCAAGCGCGGCGGCGGCCTGGAGGCCGGCGGCGCCGACTACGAGACGATCATGTACGAGGGCTACGGTCCCAACGGCGTCGCGGTGCTCATCGAGTGCCTCACCGACAACCGCAACCGTGCAGCCTCCGACGTCCGCGTCGCCATGACCCGCAACGGCGGCTCGATGGCCGACCCGGGCTCGGTCTCGTACCTGTTCAACCGCAAGGGCGTCGTGCTCCTGCCCAAGGGCGAGCTCTCCGAGGACGACGTCCTGGAGACGGTGCTGGAGGCGGGCGCCGAGGAGGTCAACGACCTCGGCGAGAGCTTCGAGATCATCAGCGAGGCCACCGACATGGTCGCGGTCCGCACCGCCCTCCAGGAGGCCGGCATCGACTACGACTCGGCCGACTCCAACTTCCTGCCGACCATGCAGGTCGAGCTGGACGAAGAGGGCGCGCGCAAGATCTTCAAGCTGATCGACGCGCTGGAGGACAGCGACGACGTGCAGAACGTCTTCGCCAACTTCGACGTGTCGGACGAGGTCATGGAGCAGGTCGACGCCTGACCGGGCACCAGCGACGGGCCGACGGGGACACACCCCGTCGGCCCGTCGCTTTGTCAGTGGCGCCCGCTAACCTGCACGGACGCGGACGGGTGAGCGAGGGAGGGGGACGCGGTGCGAGTGCTCGGCGTGGATCCGGGGCTGACGCGGTGCGGCGTCGGCGTGGTCGAGGGCGTCGCCGGCCGCCCCCTCACCATGATCGGCGTCGGCGTCGTGCGGACGCCGGCGGACGCCGAGCTGGGACACCGGCTCGTCGCCATCGAGCAGGGCATCGAGGAATGGCTCGACGCGCACCGGCCCGAGGTCGTGGCCGTGGAGCGGGTCTTCAGCCAGCACAACGTCAGCACCGTGATGGGCACCGCCCAGGCCAGCGCCGTCGCCATGCTGTGCGCCGCCCGGCGCGGCATCCCCGTCGCCCTGCACACCCCCAGCGAGGTCAAGGCCGCCGTCACCGGCACCGGCCGGGCCGACAAGGCCCAGGTCGGCGCCATGGTGACCCGCCTGCTGCGGCTCGCCGAACCGCCCCGCCCGGCCGACGCCGCCGACGCGCTCGCCCTCGCCATCTGCCACATCTGGCGGGCCCCCGCCCAGAACCGCCTCCAGCAGGCGGTCGCCCTGCACGCCTCGAAAGGCCGTACCCGATGATCGCCTTCGTCAGCGGCCCCGTCGCCGCCCTCGCCCCCACCCTCGCCGTCATCGAGGTCGGGGGCGTGGGCATGGCCGTCCACTGCACGCCGAACACCATCGCCGCCCTGCGCGTCGGCGAGCCGGCCCGGCTGGCCACCTCCCTGGTCGTCCGGGAGGACTCGCTCACCCTCTACGGATTCGCGGACGACGACGAGCGACAGGTCTTCGAGCTCCTCCAGACCGCCAGCGGGGTCGGCCCGAGGCTCGCGCAGGCGATGCTCGGCGTGCACAGCCCCGACGCGCTGCGCCTCGCCGTCTCGACGGGCGACGAGAAGTCCCTGACGGCCGTGCCCGGCATCGGCAAGAAGGGCGCCCAGAAGCTCCTCCTGGAACTCAAGGACAAACTGGGCTCCCCCCTGGGCGCCGGCGGCCTCGTCGGAGCCCAGCGGGCCGCGGCCACGGGCCCCGCCCCCTGGACCGAACAGCTCCAGGCCGCCCTGATCGGCCTCGGCTACGCCTCCCGCGACGCGGACGAGGCGGTCAGCGCCGTCACCCCGCAGGCCGAGGCCGCCATCGCCGCCGGCGGCTCCGCCCCGGTCCCGCAGCTGCTGCGCGCGGCCCTCCAGTCCCTCAACCGCGCCCGCTGACCGACGCCGCGTACGACCGACCACAGCGCATACCGAGAAGGCAGACCGACACCGTGAACTGGGACGACGAGAGCACCGCCGAGGACGAGGCCCGCATCGTGGCCTCCGCCGCCGACGGGGAGGACACGGCCGTCGAGGCCGCCCTGCGCCCCAAGGACCTCGGCGAGTTCGTCGGTCAGGAGAAGGTCCGCCAGCAGCTGGACCTCGTCCTCAAGGCGGCCAAGCAGCGCGGCGCCACCGCCGACCACGTCCTGCTCTCCGGCGCGCCCGGCCTCGGCAAGACCACGCTCTCCATGATCATCGCCGCCGAGATGGGAGCCCCGATCCGGATCACCTCCGGCCCCGCCATCCAGCACGCCGGCGACCTCGCCGCGATCCTCTCCTCCCTCCAGGAGGGCGAGGTCCTCTTCCTCGACGAGATCCACCGCATGTCCCGGCCCGCCGAGGAGATGCTGTACATGGCCATGGAGGACTTCCGCGTCGACGTGATCGTGGGCAAGGGCCCCGGAGCCACCGCCATCCCCCTCGAACTGCCGCCCTTCACCCTCGTCGGCGCCACCACCCGCGCCGGGCTGCTGCCCCCGCCGCTGCGCGACCGCTTCGGCTTCACCGGGCACATGGAGTTCTACGTCCCCGAGGAGCTGGAACGCGTCATCCACCGCTCCGCCCGCCTCCTCGACGTCGAGATCGACACCGCCGGCGCCGCCGAGATCGCCGGGCGCTCCCGCGGCACGCCCCGCATCGCCAACCGGCTCCTGCGCCGGGTCCGGGACTACGCGCAGGTCAGGGCCGACGGGGTGATCACCCGGGGCGTGGCCGAAACCGCCCTCCAGGTCTACGAGGTCGACGCGCGCGGCCTCGACCGGCTGGACCGGGGCGTGCTGGAGGCCCTGCTCAAGCTGTTCGGCGGCGGCCCCGTCGGCCTGTCCACCCTGGCGGTGGCCGTGGGGGAGGAGCGGGAGACCGTGGAGGAGGTCGCCGAGCCCTTCCTGGTCCGGGAGGGCCTGTTGGCCCGTACCCCGCGCGGGCGGGTCGCGACCCCCGCCGCATGGGCCCACCTGGGGCTCGTACCGCCGCAGCACGGCGCGAGTGGATCAAGCGGACAACAAGGCTTGTTCGGGGCCTGACGGCGCGGAGGTTCGCCCGGTCAGGAACTGCGGTGCCATGCTGGGCGTTGTTCCATCGGTGCGGACTCGCCTAGACTCCGCCGATGCCGACCCTTCGGGTCGGCGTGCCCACCCCCGTAGAAAAAGGCCGTCGTCCGTACGGTCGTGCGAAGGATCTTCGTCCCGTGAATCTCGTGACACTCCTCCCGTTCATCGTGCTCATCGGGGCCATGTTCCTGATGACCCGCTCCGCCAAGAAGAAGCAGCAGGCGGCCGCGCAGATGCGCAACGAAATGACGCCCGGCACCGGCGTCCGCACCATCGGCGGCATGTACGCCACGGTGAAGGAGATCGGTGAGGACACGGTCACCCTCGAGGTGGCTCCCGGTGTCCACGCGATCTACGCGAAGAACTCCATCGGCGCCGTCCTGGAGGACGAGGAGTACAACCGCATCGTCCACGGCATCAACGATGATCCGACGAACGACACGCCGGTCGTCCCGGACGACGCCTCCTCGCTGACCGAGGCCGACGCCCCGAAGACGGACCAGCCCAAGGCCGATCTGTCGAAGGACGCGTCCACCGACGCCACCGACGCGCCGAAGCTCGACCTGGGCAAGAGCGACGAGCCCAAGGGCGACGAGCCCAAGGACGGCGAGCCCGGCGCCAAGTAGCACCGGGCCGGGAACCGCGGTGGCGCCCGACCGGCGACCGCCGCGGTACCCGCAGTGAACTTCTGCGGGGGGCAGGGGTCCCCACCACACATTTCGTGGCCGTCCGCGCGCTGACCCGGCGCGGGACGGTTGGACAGGGAGAAACGACAAGGTGGCAGCACCGAAGAAGGGCCGGCGGCCCACGGGGGCTCAGGGGAGGCCGGGGCGCGCCCTGGCCCTCATCCTGATCGCGATGGTGGCGCTCACCGCGGGGATGTTCCTCTCGAAGCAGACGACTCCCCGCCTGGGCATCGACCTCGCGGGTGGTACGAGCATCACGCTCAAGGCGAAGAGCGAGCCCGGCAAGCCGAACGCCATCAACGAGACCAACATGAACACCGCGGTCGGCATCATCGACCGCCGTGTCAACGGTCTCGGCGTCTCGGAGGCCGAGGTCCAGACGCAGGGCACCGACCACATCATCGTGAACATCCCCAAGGGTGTGAACGAGCAGCAGGCGCGCGAGCAGGTCGGTACCACCGCGCAGCTCTACTTCCGTCCGGTGCTCGCCGTCGCCGACGGCGCCCCGATCGCCCCCGAGGCCACTCCGAGCGGCTCCCCGAGCCCCTCCGCGAGCGGTTCCGCGCCGCCGAAGGCCGAGGGCAGCGGCAAGCCGTCCGCACCGGCCACCCCGTCGTCCAGCGCCACTTCCCAGGGCCGTGCGCTCAGCGAGGCCCTCAAGGCCCCCAGCGCCCCCACCCCCTCGCCCTCGGCGAGCGGGTCGAAGAAGGCAGACGACAACAAGGCGACCCCCTCCGCCCCGGCCTCCGGTTCCCCGTCCGCGTCCCCCGACGCGAGCGCGCCGCCGGTGGACCCCGCGGTCGCCGACCTGCAGAAGAAGTTCGCCGAGCTGGACTGCACCGACCCGGCCCAGCGCACCGCGGCCGGCCAGGGCGCCAAGCCCGAGGACTCGATGATCGCCTGCGGTCAGCGTGACACCCAGTGGTTCAAGTGGGTCCTCGGTCCGGCGCAGGTCGACGGCCAGGACGTCAAGGACGCCAAGGGCGTCGTCGACACGCAGCGCGGTGGCGGCTGGATCGTCCAGATGCAGTTCACCGACAAGGGCGCCGACAAGTTCGCCAAGATCACCGGCGAGCTGGCCACCAAGCAGTCCCCGCAGAACCAGTTCGCGATCGTCCTCGACGGCAAGGTCATCTCCGACCCCTCCGTCAGCCAGGCCCTGACCGGCGGCAACGCCGAGATCTCCGGCGGCTTCACCCAGGAGAGCGCCCAGGACCTGGGCAACATGCTGTCCTACGGCGCCCTGCCCCTGTCCTTCCAGGAGGACAGCGTCACGACCGTCACCCCCGCCCTCGGCGGCGAGCAGCTGAAGGCCGGCCTCATCGCCGGCGCCATCGGCCTCGCCCTCGTGGTGATCTACCTGCTGGTCTACTACCGCGGTCTGGCCTTCATCGCGATCATCAGCCTCCTGGTGTCCGCGGTGCTGACCTACACGATCATGTCGCTCCTCGGCAAGGGCATCGGCTTCGCCCTCAACCTGCCGGCGGTCTGCGGCGCCATCGTGGCGATCGGCATCACTGCGGACTCGTTCATCGTGTACTTCGAACGCATCCGGGACGAGATCCGCGAGGGCCGCACCCTGCGTCCGGCCGTCGAGCGCGCGTGGCCGCGTGCCCGGCGCACCATCCTGGTGTCGGACTTCGTGTCCTTCCTCGCCGCGGCGGTGCTGTTCATCGTCACGGTGGGCAAGGTCCAGGGCTTCGCCTTCACACTGGGTCTGACGACCCTGCTCGACGTGGTCGTGGTGTTCCTCTTCACCAAGCCGATCATGACGCTGCTGGCCCGCACGAAGTTCTTCTCGAGCGGTCACCCGTGGTCCGGGCTCGACCCCAAGCGGCTCGGTGCCAAGCCGCCGCTGCGCGGATCCCGCCGCACCGGTCCCGTACCCGCCCCCGTCGACGCAAAGGAGGCGTGAGAGATGTCGAAGCTGGGAGATCTCGGCGCCAGGCTGTACCGCGGTGAGGTCGGCTACGACTTCGTCGGCAAGCGCTTTCTCTGGTACGGCGTTTCCATCCTGATCACCATCACGGCGATCGTCGCCCTGGCCGTCCAGGGCCTCAACATGGGCATCGAGTTCAAGGGCGGTGCCGTCTTCACCACCCCGAAGACGACCGCCTCCGTCGCCCACGCGACCGAGGCCGCGGAGAAGATCTCCGGCCACGACGCGATCGTCCAGGAGCTCGGCTCCGGTGGCATGCGCATCCAGATCTCAGGTCTGGACACCGCGGCCGCCGCCGACGTCAAGGGCAAGCTCGCCACCGACCTCAAGGTCAACGCGGCGGACATCAACGCCGACCTCGTGGGACCGAGCTGGGGCGAGCAGATCGCCAACAAGGCCTGGACCGGCCTCGGCATCTTCATGATCCTCGTGGTGATCTACCTCGCCATCGCCTTCGAGTGGCGCATGGCCGTGGCCGCGCTGATCGCCCTGATCCACGACCTCACCATCACGGTCGGCGTGTACGCGCTGGTCGGGTTCGAGGTCACCCCGGGCACGGTCATCGGTCTGCTGACCATCCTCGGTTACTCCCTCTACGACACCGTCGTCGTCTTCGACGGTCTGAAGGAGGGGTCGAAGGACATCACGAAGCAGACCCGCTACACCTTCAGCGAGATCGCCAACCGCAGCATCAACGGCACGCTGGTCCGCTCGATCAACACCACGGTCGTGGCCCTGCTCCCCGTCGCCGCCCTGCTGTTCATCGGTGGCGGCTTCCTGGGCGCGGGCATGCTCAACGACATCTCGCTGTCGCTGTTCGTCGGCCTCGCGGCCGGTGCGTACTCCTCGATCTTCATCGCGACCCCGCTGGTCGTGGACCTGAAGGAGCGCGAGCCGGCGATGAAGGCGCTCAAGAAGCGGGTCCTCGCCAAGCGCGCGGCCGCCGCGGCCAAGGGCGAGCCGGTCGACGGGGACGAGGGCGCCGAGCCCGGCGACTCCTCCGAGGCCGTCTCCGGCGGCAACGGGAGGCGGCGCCGGTGACCTCCTGTTCCCCCGAGGTCCGCGAGCTGCTGCTCAGCCGGATCAAGGACGTACCGGACTACCCGAAGCCGGGTGTGATGTTCAAGGACATCACCCCGCTGCTGGCCGACCCGAAGGCCTTCGCGGCCCTGACGGACGCGCTGGCGGAGCTGGCGGCCCGGTACGGCGCGACGAAGATCGTCGGCCTGGAGGCGCGCGGGTTCATCCTGGCCGCCCCGGTCGCCGTGCAGGCGGGCATCGGCTTCGTGCCGGTCCGCAAGGCCGGGAAGCTGCCGGGCGCCACGCTCGCGCAGTCCTACGAGCTGGAGTACGGCACGGCGGAGATCGAGGTCCACGCGGAGGACCTCACGGCCGGTGACAAGGTCATGGTCATCGACGACGTCCTCGCCACCGGCGGCACCGCCGGAGCCTCGCTGGAGCTGATCCGGCGGGCCGGCGCGGAGGTCGCGGGCGTCGCGGTCCTGATGGAGCTCTCGTTCCTCCCGGGCCGGGCCCGGCTGACGGACGCCCTCGCGGGCGCCCCGCTGGACGCCCTGATCGTGGTCTGAGCCACGAGCTGCCCCGCGGCAACGCCCCCAGCAGTACCTGCCGGAGCGGCGGGCCCCCGGAACCTCCCGGGGGCCCGCCGCTTCCGTTCGTTGCCGGGGAGGGAGGCCGCGAGGGCGGCGTCCCGAGGGACGGGCGCGGGGGAACGGGCGGGCGCAACCCTCGCTACCATGGGTTATCCGGACCTGACCGGGGCCCCGGATCCGCATGAGGAGCGCTCTTGCCAGACGAGGTCCAGCCACTCTCCGCCGCGCAGCCCGACCCGCAGGCCGAGCCGGCCGCGGCGGCCGCCGCCACGCCCCCGCCGCCGCCGCCGGCCCCGCCGGTCAAGCCCGCTCCGGCGAAGCAGGCCGGTTCCTCCAACCGGGTGCGCGCCCGGCTGGCCCGCCTCGGCGTGCAGCGTTCCAACCCGTACAACCCGGTACTGGAACCCCTGCTCCGCATAGTCCGCAGCAACGACCCGAAGATCTCGACGGAGACCCTGCGCCAGATCGAGCAGGCCTACCAGGTCGCCGAACGCTGGCACCGGGGCCAGAAGCGCAAGAGCGGCGACCCGTACATCACCCACCCGCTCGCGGTGACCACCATCCTCGCCGAGCTCGGCATGGACCCCGCGACGCTCATGGCGGGCCTGCTGCACGACACCGTCGAGGACACCGAGTACGGCCTGGAGCAGCTGCGCCGCGACTTCGGCGACGCCGTCGCCCTGCTTGTCGACGGCGTCACCAAGCTGGACCGGGTCAAGTTCGGCGAGGCCGCCCAGGCCGAGACCGTCCGCAAGATGGTCGTCGCCATGGCCAAGGACCCCCGGGTCCTGGTCATCAAGCTCGCCGACCGCCTGCACAACATGCGCACCATGCGGTACCTCAAGCGGGAGAAGCAGGAGAAGAAGGCCCGCGAGACCCTTGAGATCTACGCGCCGCTGGCCCACCGCCTCGGCATGAACACCATCAAGTGGGAGCTGGAGGACCTCGCCTTCGCGATCCTCTACCCCAAGATGTACGACGAGATCGTGCGGCTGGTCGCCGAGCGCGCCCCCAAGCGCGACGAGTACCTGGCCGTCGTCACCGACGAGGTGATGACGGACCTGCGGGCCGCCCGCATCAAGGCCACGGTCACGGGGCGCCCCAAGCACTACTACAGCGTCTACCAGAAGATGATCGTCCGCGGCCGTGACTTCGCGGAGATCTACGACCTGGTGGGCATCCGCGTCCTCGTGGACACCGTCCGGGACTGCTACGCGGCCCTCGGCACGGTGCACGCGCGCTGGAACCCGGTCCCCGGCCGGTTCAAGGACTACATCGCGATGCCCAAGTTCAACATGTACCAGTCGCTGCACACGACGGTCATCGGGCCCAGCGGCAAGCCGGTCGAACTGCAGATCCGCACCTTCGACATGCACCGCCGCGCCGAGTACGGCATCGCCGCGCACTGGAAGTACAAGCAGCAGACCGTCGCCGGCACCTCCAAGGTCCGCACCGACGTCCCGCAGGCGGCCAAGGGCAGCGCCGGCCAGGACACCGTCAACGACATGGCCTGGCTGCGGCAGTTGCTCGACTGGCAGAAGGAGACCGAGGACCCGGGCGAGTTCCTCGACTCGCTGCGCTTCGACCTCTCCCGCAACGAGGTCTTCGTCTTCACGCCCAAGGGCGACGTCATCGCGCTGCCCGCCGGCGCGACCTCCGTGGACTTCGCGTACGCCGTCCACACCGAGGTCGGCCACCGGACCATAGGGGCGCGGGTCAACGGACGGCTGGTACCGCTCGAATCGACCCTCGACAACGGCGACCTGGTCGAGGTCTTCACCTCCAAGGCCGAGGGCGCCGGCCCGTCCCGGGACTGGCTCGGTTTCGTCAAGTCGCCCCGGGCCCGGAACAAGATCCGCGGCTGGTTCTCCAAGGAGCGCCGCGACGAGGCCATCGAGCACGGCAAGGACGCCATCGCGCGGGCCATGCGCAAGCAGAACCTGCCGATCCAACGCATCCTGACCGGCGACTCCCTCGTCACGCTCGCCCACGAGATGCGCTACCCCGACATCTCCTCGCTGTACGCGGCGATCGGCGAGGGCCACGTGGCCGCGCAGGGCGTCGTGCAGAAACTGGTGCAGGCCCTCGGTGGCGAGGACGCGGCCAACGAGGACATGGAGGAGAGCATCCCGCCGGCCCGCGGCCGCAGCAAGCGGCGGGGCAACGCCGATCCCGGCGTGGTGGTCAAGGGCGTCGACGACGTATGGGTCAAGCTGGCCCGCTGCTGCACCCCGGTGCCGGGCGACCCGATCATCGGCTTCGTCACCCGGGGCAGTGGCGTATCGGTTCACCGCGCGGACTGCGTCAACGTCGACTCCCTCTCCCAGCAGCCCGAGCGGATGCTGGAAGTGGAATGGGCGCCCACCCAGTCCTCCGTCTTCCTGGTCGCCATCCAGGTCGAGGCGCTGGACCGGTCCCGGCTGCTGTCGGACGTCACCCGCGTCCTGTCGGACCAGCACGTGAACATCCTCTCCGCGGCCGTGCAGACCTCGCGCGACCGGGTGGCGACCTCCCGGTTCACCTTCGAGATGGGCGACCCGAAGCACCTGGGCCACGTCCTGAAGGCGGTCCGCGGAGTCGAGGGCGTGTACGACGTCTACCGCGTGACCTCGGCCCGCAGGCCGTAGCGCGGTCCGGGCGCGGCAGTACCGGCGGACACGAGAGCGGGCGCCACCCCCCGGGGGGGTGGCGCCCGCTCTCGTACCTCACACCGGGACGGACCGACGGCTTCCGGACGTCCGGATCAGGGGGAACCCCACCAGACGAAGGACAGGTTGCCCCCGAAGAGCGCGGAGACGACCGCGGTCGGTCCGACGATCCACAGCACCGTGGCGCGGCGGGCCCTCGCGAGCGCCAGCGCGAACGGGAACAGCAGCGGGAACGCCAGCATGATGAAGCGCATCTTCGAGAAGTAGTACTCCCCCCCGCCGCCCAGCGATATCAGCAAGATCATGGCGGTGTAGATCCATACGACCATCGGGGGCCGGTGCTTGCGCGTCATCAGGACGAACAGCACCACGGCCGTGACCACGGTCAGCGAGACGACGACGTGGTTGAGGGTCGTCTGCACCTCGGTGAACGTCTTCTTCAGCCCCACCAAGGTGTCGAAGCCACCGTCGAAAACGGAACCCCACCGCCGCTGGAGCTCGAAGTAGCCGTTCCACTGCCCGAAGTACCAACCCACATACCCCACGTAGCCGAACCAGCCCAGCGGGGCGATCAGCGAGGCCGCCACGATCCGGCCGACCGGGGGCCGCTTCGCACGGCGCTTGCGCAGCCACTGCACGTACTCCCACACCCCGGCCAGCACCACCGCCGCGACGATGGCCGACCCCGACGGGCGGGTGGCACCCGCGACGAAGGCCAGCACGCCCGCCGTCAGCCAGGACCTCGTCATCACGGCGTACATCGCCCAGACCGCCAGGGCGAGGAACAGCGGCTCGGTGTACGCCATCGACTGGACCAGCGCGGCCGGCACGATCGCGAACAGGGCGCAGGTGAACAGTGCGACGCGGCGGCCGTAGATCCGGTCGGTGACGGCGAAGATGCCCCAGGCGGCGACGACCGAGGCGAGGAGCGCGAGGCCCATCGCCACCCAGTTCATGGGCAGTCCCGTGACGTACGAGGTGTACCGGATCAGCATCGGGTAGACCGGGAAGAACGCGAGCTGGCAGTCCGGCCCCGCGAACCCGCACGGCGAGGGGTTCGGCATCGGGGTCGTCAGACCGTTCTGGGCCATGTGCAGGTAGTAGACCGCGTCCCAGCGCCCGCCCAGGATCTCCAGGGGCCGCACGTCCTTGCGCTCGGCCCAGACGGCCATGACGGCCAGTCCGGTGGCCCGGAGCGCGACGTGGATCAGCAGCGCCTTGCGGGCCCGCAGGAGGCTGGCGAGTACGCGCCGTCCGACACCTCGGAGCCCGGAATCCCCCGTGCCCCCGAGCGGTGTGGAAACGGCCACCGAGTCCGGGACTTCGGCGCGTATCTGGGTATGCGTCACATTCGATCCTGCTCGTCGCCCGATGGTGGGCCGCCATCTGCGGCACCGCACAACGGTACACAGGGGTCAGGTGCTGTCGGTGCGCACCCTGTATGGAAACCACGTGACGAATCGGTGACCCACGATGAGGATCACACAGCGGATGGGCACCACCGGACGATTCCGGTGATGCCCATCACTTCGTACCCGACGGAGCCCGTGGACTCAGCCGCCGAACTCAGCCGCCGAACTCCTCAAGGCCCTTCAGCGCCTGGTCCAGCAGGGCCTGCCGGCCCTCCAGCTCACGGGCCAGCTTGTCGGCCTTCGCGTTGTTGCCCGCCGCGCGGGCGGCGTCGACCTGTGCGCGCAGCTTGTCGACGGCCGCCTGGAGCTGACCCGTCAGACCGGCGGCACGCG
The DNA here is from genome assembly GCF_024721315.2 of Streptomyces sp. Isolate_45. Classification (GTDB taxonomy): domain Bacteria; phylum Actinomycetota; class Actinomycetes; order Streptomycetales; family Streptomycetaceae; genus Streptomyces. The sequence continues at coordinate 39,354 of NZ_JANFAK020000027.1, read as the reverse complement.
CCCGGGCCTCCGGGTTCGTCCGCCGCCACTCGCCTTCCTCGGCCTCCTGGATGGCGCGCTCCACGGTGTGCATCCGACCCTCGACCTTGGGACGGGCGTCCCGCGGTACGTGGCCGATGGCCTCCCAGCGCTCGTTCAGCGAGCGGAACGCGGCGCGGGCCGCCTTCAGGTCCGTCACCGGGACGAGCTTCTCCGCCTCGACGGCCAGCTCCTCCTTCAGCTTCAGGTTCTCGATCTGCTCGGCGTCCCGCTCGGCGAAGACCTCGCCGCGCGCCGCGAAGAACACGTCCTGCGCGCCGCGGAAGCGGTTCCACAGGTCGTCCTCGGACTCGCGCTGCGCCCGGCCGGCAGCCTTCCAACTGTCCATCAGTTCGCGGTAGCGGGCGGCCGTCGGACCCCAGTCCGTCGACTTCGACAGCGACTCGGCCTCCGCGACCAGCTTCTCCTTGGCCTTGCGCGCGTCCTCGCGCTGGGCGTCCAGCGCGGCGAAGTGCGCCTTGCGGCGCTTGGAGAAGGCGGACCGGGCGTGCGAGAAGCGGTGCCACAGCTCGTCGTCCGACTTGCGGTCCAGCCGCGGCAGACCCTTCCAGATGTCGACGAGCGCCCGCAGCCGCTCGCCCGCCGAGCGCCACTGGTCGCTCTGCGCCAGCTGCTCGGCCTCGGTCACCAGCGCGTCCTTGGCCGTGCGGGCCTCGTCCGCCTGCTTGGCCTTCTGGACCTTGCGCTCCTCGCGCCGCGAGTCGACGGTCGACACCAACTTGTCGAGCCGCACGCGCAGCGCCGCCAGGTCGCCCACGGCGTGGTGCTCGTCCACCTGCGTCCGCAGGTGCTCGATGGCCGTCTGGGCGTCCTTGGCGGACAGATCGGTGGTCCGCACCCGCCGTTCGAGGAGGCCGATCTCGACCACCAGGCCCTCGTACTTGCGCTCGAAGTAGGCCAGGGCCTCCTCAGGGGTGCCCGCCTGCCACGAGCCGACGACCTGCTCGCCCTCGGAAGTACGCACGTACACGGTGCCGGTCTCGTCGACTCGGCCCCACGGGTCGCTGCTCACAGCGCCTCCTCCACCTGATGCCGTCGAGGGGGTTCGCCCCCCGGGCATCGTCCACAGTTTCCTGGGGCGGGCAGCGCCCGCCCTGCACAACGCCAACATAGGCGACCGCCGGGTCGGCTGTCCGCATCCCGCACGACGGAATATCGACGTACGGGAGACCCGCCGGAGGCGGGCCGGCCCGGCCCGACGGTCGCCGGACCGGTCAGTTCTTGGTGACCGTGCCCTTCTCGATGGTCACGGGGGTCTTCGGAGCGCCGTCCGGGGTTCCGGTCGCCGTACCGGCCTTGGCGACCTCCTCCAGGACCTTCACCCCGGCCGGGTCGATCTTGCCGAAGGGCGTGTACTGGGGGGCCAGCGGGCTGTCCTTGTAGACCAGGAAGAACTGGCTGCCGCCGGTTCCGGGCTGACCCGTGTTGGCCATCGCGACGGTGCCCGCCGGGTAGATGACCTGACCCTGCTCGTTCGGCTTGCCGAGCGCGTCCAGGTTCTCGTCCGGGATGTTGTAGCCCGGGCCGCCGGAACCGGTGCCCTCGGGGTCACCGCACTGCAGGACGAAGATCCCGCCGGTCACCAGGCGGTGGCACTTCGTGTTGTCGAAGAAGCCCTTGTCGGCCAGTGCCTTGAACGAGTTCACGGTCTGCGGGGTCTTCGCCGCGTCCATCTCGAACTTGATCGCGCCGGCGCTCGTCTTCAGGTCGAAGGTGTACTTCGCCTTGTCGTCGATCGCCATCGCCGGCGGCGACTGCTTGGGCGTGGGAGTGGGCGAGGCCGAGGGGGACGCGTCCGCCGCCGGCTCGACGGTCTTGTCCTCGCTGTCGAAGACACCGCCCGCGATGAGGCCCACCAGAGTGGCCACCACCACGGCCGCGGCCGCGCCGATCACGGCCAGCCGCTGCCTCGACTTGCGCCGGGCCTCCGCCCTGCGCTGCTGCTGGCGCTCGTACTTCTCCCTGGCGAGCTGTCGCCGACGCTGATCGCTCGTGACCACCGGGTCGTCTCCTTGTGCGTCTCTGGTACCGCTGTCCGGGCTGGGTTAGGCCGTACCGTATATGGGTTCGCTGTGTAATGAGCGGCGCCGGTAGGCTCTGAGCAGCAGATTCCGATCCGCTGCCTCCCGCCGGACGACGATTGAGGACGAACGTGCTGATTGCCGGGTTCCCCGCCGGGGCCTGGGGGACCAACTGCTACCTGGTCGCCCCCGCCGCGGGTGAGGAGTGCGTGATCATCGACCCGGGCCACCAAGCGGCCCAGGGAGTCGAGGAGACGCTGAAGAAGCATCGGCTCAAGCCCGTCGCGGTCGTCCTCACCCACGGCCACATCGACCACGTCGCCTCGGTGGTCCCGGTGTGCGGGGCACACGACGTACCGGCCTGGATCCACCCCGAGGACCGCTACATGATGAGCGACCCGGAGAAGGCCCTCGGCCGTTCCATCGGGATGCCGCTCATGGGGGAGCTGACCGTGGGGGAGCCGGACGACGTCCGCGAGCTCACCGACGGCAGCAGCCTGAAGCTCGCCGGGATGGAGTTCTCCGTGGCGCACGCGCCCGGGCATACCAAGGGGTCGGTGGCCTTCAGGATGCCCGAGTCGGCCGACGTTCCGCCGGTCTTCTTCTCGGGCGACCTGCTCTTCGCCGGCTCCATCGGACGCACCGACCTGCCCGGCGGCTCCCACGCCGAGATGCTCGAATCGCTGGCCCGCGTGTGCCTGCCGCTCGACGACTCCACCGTGGTGCTGTCCGGCCACGGCCCCCAGACCACCATCGGCCGCGAGCGGACGACCAACCCGTACCTGCGGGAGGTCGCCGCCGGCCTGGCAGCGGACCCGAAAGCCGCTCCACGACGAGGAATGTGACGAGAGCTCCGTGAGCACCTTCAAGGCCCCCAAGGGCACGTACGACCTGATCCCGCCCTACTCGGCGAAGTACCTGGCGGTCCGCGAGGCCATCTCCGCCCCGCTGCGCACGGCCGGATACGGCTACATCGAGACCCCCGGTTTCGAGGACGTGAACCTCTTCGCGCGCGGTGTCGGCGAGTCCACCGACATCGTCACCAAGGAGATGTTCACCCTCACCACCAAGGGCGGCTCGAACCTGGCCCTGCGCCCGGAGGGCACCGCCTCCGTGCTGCGCGCGGCCCTGGAGGCCAGCCTGCACAAGCAGGGCAACCTGCCGGCCAAGCTCTGGTACTCGGGCTCGTACTACCGCTACGAGCGCCCGCAGAAGGGCCGCTACCGCCACTTCTCGCAGGTCGGCGCGGAGGCGATCGGCGCCGAGGACCCGGCCCTCGACGCCGAGCTGATCATCCTGGCCGACCAGGCCTACCGCGGCCTGGGCCTGCGGAACTTCCGGATCCTGCTGAACTCGCTCGGCGACAAGGAGTGCCGTCCCGTCTACCGGGAGGCCCTCCAGGCGTTCCTGGGCGGACTGGACCTGGACGAGGAGACCGTCCGCAGGGCCGAGATCAACCCGCTGCGCGTCCTCGACGACAAGCGCCCCGAGGTCCAGAAGCAGCTGGTCGGCGCCCCCGTGCTGCGCGACTACCTGTGCGACGCCTGCAAGACGTACCACGAGGAGGTCCGGGCGCTGATCACGGCCGCCGGAGTGGCCTTCGAGGACGACGAGAAGCTGGTGCGCGGCCTCGACTACTACACCCGCACCACCTTCGAGTTCGTCCACGACGGCCTGGGCTCGCAGTCCGCCGTCGGTGGCGGTGGCCGCTACGACGGCCTGTCCGAGATGATCGGCGGACCGGCGCTGCCCTCGGTCGGCTGGGCGCTCGGCGTGGACCGCACGGTGCTGGCACTGGAGGCCGAGGGCATCGCCCTGGACATCCCGGCGGCGACGACGGTGTTCGCGGTGGCCCTGGGCGAGGCCAAGGCGACCGTGTTCGGACTGGTGACGCAGCTGCGCAAGGAGGGCGTCGCGGCCGACATGTCCTACGGCGGCAAGGGGCTCAAGGGCGCCATGAAGGACGCGAACCGCAGCGGCGCCCGCTTCGCCGTCGTCGCGGGCGACCGCGACATCGCCGAGGGCGTCGTCCAGCTCAAGGACATGGAGTCCGGCGAACAGGGCCCGGTGGCCCTGGCCGACCTGGTGACCGCGGTCAAGGCCCGCCTGGCCTGACCGACGGCGCGCCTGCGCGGGGCGGTACGGGGACCGGTGGTCCCCGTACCGCCCCGCGTCCTTATCCCCATCGAACGGCCGACAGGTACCCCCGTACGGCACAATGGCCGGTGCTTGATGACCTTGCAGATGTGGAGCGGGCGGGTATGACGACAACAGGTGCGGGCGCGGAAACCGGCCCCCGGACGTTCGGCGGCAGCCGCGCCCTGGCGCTGCTGCTGGTGATCACGGGAGCCGCGGGCCTGCTCGCGGCCTGGGTGATCACGATCGACAAGTTCAAGCTGCTGGAGGACCCGAACTTCACGCCGGGCTGCAGCCTGAACCCGATCGTCTCCTGCGGCAACATCATGAAGAGCGACCAGGCGGCCGTCTTCGGCTTCCCGAACCCCATGCTCGGACTGGTCGCCTACGGCATGGTCGTCTGCGTCGGCATGAGCCTGCTCGCCGGCGCGCGCTTTCGCCCCTGGTACTGGCTGACCCTGAACGCGGGCACCCTGTTCGGCGTCGTCTTCTGCGCCTGGCTCACCTACCAGTCGCTGTACAACATCAACTCGCTCTGCCTGTGGTGCTGCCTGGCCTGGGTCGCCACGATCTTCATGTTCTGGTACGTGACCTCGCACAACGTGCGCCAGGGCCTGCTCCCCGCCCCCGCCTGGCTGCGCGGCTTCCTCGACGAGTTCACCTGGGTCCTGCCCGTGCTGCACGTCGGGATCATCGGCATGCTGATCCTGACCCGCTGGTGGGACTTCTGGACCTCCTGAGCCGTCCGGCCGGGACTGTCGGTGGCCTCGCATAGGCTTTCGGTGTGGAACCAGACCTCTTCACCGCCGCAGCCGAGGAACGCCTGGCGAAGGACCCGTCTGCCTCGCCGCTGGCGGTCCGGATGCGCCCCCGCACCCTGGACGAGGTGGTCGGGCAGCAACACCTCCTCAAGCCCGGATCGCCGCTGCGCCGACTGGTGGGGGAGGGTGCGGGCGGACCGGCCGGAGCCTCGTCGGTGATCCTCTGGGGGCCGCCCGGCATCGGCAAGACGACCCTCGCCTACGTGGTCAGCCAGGCGACGCAGAAGCGCTTCGTGGAACTCTCGGCGATCACCGCGGGCGTCAAGGAGGTCCGCGCGGTCATCGAGGGCGCCAAGCGGGCCGCCGGCGGCTACGGCAAGGACACCGTCCTCTTCCTCGACGAGATCCACCGCTTCAGCAAGGCCCAGCAGGACTCCCTGCTCCCGGCAGTGGAGAACCGCTGGGTCACCCTGATCGCGGCGACGACGGAGAACCCGTACTTCTCGATCATCTCCCCCCTGCTGTCCCGCTCCCTGTTGCTCACCCTCGAACCCCTGACGGACGGCGACCTGAGCGCGCTGATGCGCCGCGCGCTGACCGAGGACCGGGGACTCGACGGAGCCGTGACCCTGCCGACGGACGCGGAGGCGCACCTGCTGCGGATCGCCGGCGGCGACGCCCGCCGGGCGCTCACCGCACTGGAGGCGGCGGCCGGCTCGGCCATCTCCAAGGGCGAGGGCGAGATCACCCTGCAGACCGTCGAGGAGGCGGTCGACCGCGCGGCCGTCCGCTACGACAAGGACGGCGACCAGCACTACGACGTGGCGAGCGCGCTGATCAAGTCGATCCGCGGCTCCGACGTGGACGCGGCGCTGCACTACCTGGCCCGGATGATCGACGCGGGCGAGGACCCCCGGTTCATCGCCCGGCGCCTGATGATCTCCGCGAGCGAGGACATCGGACTGGCCGACCCGACGGCCCTGCAGCTCGCCGTCGCCGCGGCCCAGGCCGTCGCCATGATCGGCTTCCCGGAAGCGGCGCTGACCCTGTCGCACGCCACCATCGCCCTGGCGCTCGCCCCCAAGTCGAACACCGCCACCACCGCGATCGGCGCCGCGCTGGCCGACGTACGGGCCGGACTGGCGGGCACGGTGCCGCCGCACCTGCGCGACGGGCACTACAAGGGGGCGGCGAAGCTCGGGCACGCCCAGGGGTACGTCTACCCGCACGACGTACCGGGCGCCATCGCGGCGCAGCAGTACGCCCCGGACGAGATCCACGGCAAGCGGTACTACGAGCCGACCCGCTACGGCGCCGAGGCCCGGTACGCGGACGTGGTGGACAAGGTGCGGGAGCGGCTGCGCGGCGGGTCCTGACCCGGGGCGTCGCGCGCCGTCCGATTCCGCACCGGGGCCGGGCATACCCTCCGGGCCATGGGACGCCGTACTCCGCTCATCGCCGCGACGACGACGGCGACGCTGCTGCTGATCGGCGGCTGCCACCACGAGGAGCCGGACCGGCCACGGAACAGCACGGCCGCGCCGCTCGCCCGGATCCCGACGGCGAGCCCCGGCTTCCCACCCTCCGCGGCCGGCGCGAAGGCGCGGCTGGCGGGGCTGAAGGTCGAATGGGGCAAGAACTGGCAGACGTACCGGCGGGAGGAGTTCGGCCGGTACTGGTCGGACGAGACGGATGCCGTCGGCGGCCGCAACGGCTGCGACACCCGTGACGACGTCCTGCGGCGGGACCTCACCGAACTGCGCGAGGGCGACCGCAACCCCTGCGTGGTGGTCTCCGGAGTCCTGGACGACCCGTACACCGGCACGCGGCTCCCCTACTCCTACCGGCGCGCCTCGCAGATCCAGACCGACCACGTGGTCGCCCTCGGCGCCGCCTGGCGGGGCGGCGCGTACGCCTGGACGCCGCGGCGCAGGCTGGAGTACGCCAACGACCTCGACGTGCTGCTCGCCGTGGACAAGCAGACGAACCAGGACAAGGGCAGCAGGACCGCGGACAAGTGGAAACCGCCGCGGCGCGCGTTCTGGTGCGAGTACGGACGCCGGTACACAGGCATCAAGGCCAAGTACGGGCTCTCCGTGACGCCGCCCGAAAAGGCGGCGCTGGAGGAACTGCTGGCGACCTGCCCCGCCCAGGCCCTAGCGGGACGCGGCCGAGAAGAGGGTGTGCATGGCGCGGCGCAGGCCGCAGATGTCCGTGACCGGCTCGGGGAAGTCGAAACGGGCGTCGAAGGAGGACTCCTCGGCGTCGCCGCTGAAGCGCACGCGCAGACCCAGACGGTCCAGGGCGAGCGGGACGGCCCTCATGCCCTGGGCCTCGCGCGGCCCGAGCAGCCCGCACAGATCCGCGATCCGGTCGCCGTGGGCGGTGTGCAGGTGCTGGAGGAGCTCCGTCTCGTGCGCCACCATCGGGTCCGGCTCGACCCCGGCGAGGTCCTCGGGGTCGACGTGCTCGGCACCCCACAGGTCGTCCACCGAGATCTCGCCGACCTCCAGGCGCAGCATCATCCAGGCCGGCCGGCCGGTGTGGGGCGCGTCGAGGGACTCGGACATGCCCAGTAGCTCGCCCACCGGGCGCCGCTCCGCGAGCAGCGCGGCGCAGGTCGCGCGGTCGTCCCCGCGCACCGGCGTCAGCCACCCGGCCAGCCACGCGCGGCCTCGGATACGATGGGGCACGGACACCGGCGCCACGTCCGTGATCTCGATCACGGCCGTGAGGTCGTCGTCCTGGGCGTGAGCGGCTGCCCTGGCAGCCGTGGATTCCCCGGAAACAAGGAGAATCACGTCCCCGTCCGGGGTGACGGTCCGTGCGGCCGGCATCCCCATCCCCAGCTCCTCGGACTCGTGACTGTCACGAGCACCCGGCAGGGTGAGGGATACTGAGGCGTTGGACTCTACGAGGGTTCGTACGCGTTCGGCTCCGGTGAGCTGCCGAACGCCTTCCCTGGGACGCGGCTGACCTTGCCTATCGTCGTCGAAAGCGGATTCCGTTTCGTTGGAATCCGAACTTCGCTGCGCACTGGGCAGGGGGATCCCATGTGGTCGAGACATTACGTCCTCCTCGCTAAGGTAAGCCTCACCTAACTTACATGGAGGTAGGTTCCACGTGAACCAGAAGCGACCCAAGGTCAAGAAGTCGCGTGCCCTCGGCATTGCGCTGACCCCGAAGGCCGTCAAGTACTTCGAGGCCCGCCCCTACCCGCCGGGCGAGCACGGCCGTGGCCGCAAGCAGAACTCGGACTACAAGGTTCGTCTGCTGGAGAAGCAGCGTCTGCGCGCTCAGTACGACATCTCCGAGCGTCAGATGGCCCGCGCGTACGACCGCGCCAAGAAGGCCGAAGGCAAGACGGGCGAGGCGCTTGTCGTCGAGCTCGAGCGTCGCCTCGACGCCCTGGTCCTGCGTTCGGGCATCGCCCGCACCATCTACCAGGCCCGCCAGATGGTCGTTCACGGCCACATCGAGGTCAACGGTGACAAGGTCGACAAGCCGTCGTTCCGTGTCCGCCCGGACGACGTCATCACCGTGCGCGAGCGCAGCCGCGAGAAGGTTCCGTTCCAGGTTGCCCGTGAGGGTGGCTACGCAGGCGAGGGCGAGACCCCGCGCTACCTGCAGGTCAACCTGAAGGCCCTGGCCTTCCGCCTGGACCGTGACCCGAACCGCAAGGAAATCCCGGTCATCTGCGACGAGCAGCTCGTCGTCGAGTACTACGCCCGCTGATCCGTCGGCAGGCGTAGCCCTCACAGGCTGGTGTCAACCCGTCGTCCCCTCCGGGGGGCGGCGGGTTTTCCCGTTCTCGGGCTCCCGTCCCGACCGGGCACCCAGCGCGCCCGCAGGACCAGGGCGTCCACGCTCAGCTGCCGCCCCTCCTCGGCGTGCACCGCGTACCGCTCGGGGCCGAGCGCCTCACCGGCCCGCTCCTGGCACATCAGCCGGGGCGCGTTGAAGTACCCCGAGCCGAACAACCGCAGCCCGACCCCGCCCCACATCGGCTCCGCCGCGCCCTGGAGCACCGCCGCCTCCGCGGGCCTGCCCTCGGTGACCGTGACCAGGGCCAGCAGCTCCACCGCCAGCACCAGCCCCACCAGGTCCCGGAACGCGTGGTTGACGGTCACGCACTCGGTCAGCAGTCGCCGGGCACCGGCCGTGTCCCCCGCGTCCAGCGCCGCGTACGCCAACACGTACAGGGCGTACGCCTTCGTCCAGCGTTCCCCGCGGTCCTCGCAGATCTCCCGGACCTCCTCGCACAGCGTGGCCGCGGCCGCCAGCTCGCCCTGGAACGCCATCGCCATCGCCAGCTCCACCTGGCACATCAGCACGTTGCTGTTCAGCTCCCCGGCCTCCCGGTACAGGGCCAGCGCCGAGCCCAGCAGCTCCCCTGCCCGCGCCATGTCGTCCGAGACCAGGGCGAGGCAGCCCATCCGGTGCACCGCGTACGCCGCCGCCACCCGGTTCCCGGACCGCTGCGCGCCGTCGCGGCACTCGTGCAGGGCGCTCATCGACGCCACCGCGTCGCCCTGGAGCGCCGCCACGTAGCCGAGCACCCACAGCGCCTTGAGCCGGGAACCCTCGTACTCCTCCTGCCCGCCGCCCGGGACGGGCTCCAGGGTCCGGTCGAGCCAGTGGCGCCCCTCCGTGAGCCGGCCGCAGCCCGCCCAGTAGAACCAGAGGGTGCCGGCCAGGTACTGGCCCAGGTGCAGCTCCTCGGGCTCGTCCAGGCAGCACTCCAGGGCGAGGCGCAGGTTCGGCAGCTCCGCCTCCACGAGGGCCGCCACCTCCTGCTGGCGCGGGCTGAACCAATCCAGCTCGCACCAGGTGGCCAGGCCCATGTACCAGTCCCGGTGGCGCCGCCGCAGCCGGGTGGCGTCACCCTGGGACTCCAGCCAGCCCACCCCGTACAGCCTCACGGTCTCCAGCATCCGGTAGCGCACCCCGGCCGGGGTCTCCTCCCGGACCAGCAGGGACTGCGCGAGGAGTTCGCCGATCACGTCGAGCACGGAGTCCACCGGCAGGTCGGGGCCCGCGCACACGTACTCGGCGGCGTCCAGGTCGAACTGCCCGGCGAAGACCGACAGTCGGGCCCACAGCAGCCGCTCACCGGGGGCGCACAGTTCGTGGCTCCACCCGATGGCCGTCCTCAGCGCCCGGTGCCGGGGCGGCGCCCCGCGCGCGCCGCCGGTCAGCAGCGCGAAGCGGTCCTCCAGTCGGGTCAGCACCTGGGCGGGCGACAGCGCCCGCAGCCGGCCCGCCGCCAACTCCAGGGCCAGCGGGATCCCGTCCAGCCGGGCGCACAGCTCGACCAGCAGCGGCCGGTTCGCCTCCGTCACCGCGAAGGCCGGGTCGGCGGCCGTCGCCCGCCCGACCAGCAGCTCCAGGGCCCCGGCGGGCTCCAGCGGGGCCAGTGGGAAGACCTGCTCGCCCTCCACCGCGAGCGTGCGCCGGCCCGCCGCGAGCACCCGCAGACCGGGGGAGCGGCGCAGCAGCTCCGCCAGCAGCTCGGCCGTCTCCTCGACCAACTGCTCGAAGCCGTCCACGACCAGCAGCAGTCGCCGCCCCGCCAGGTGCTCGGCCAGCACCGTCCGGGGCGGCCGCGTGGTGTGGTCCGTCAGCCCGAGCGCCTCGGCGAGGGTGAACTCCAGCAACGCCGGATCCCGTACGCAGGACAGCTCGGCCAACCACACGCCGTCGAAGTAGCGTTCCTGCGGTCCCGGCCCCGCCCCTTCCACGGGCGTTGCGTACGGCGGTCCGCCGGCGGCCGCACGGGCCGCCGCCAGGGCCAGTCGGGACTTGCCCACCCCGCCGACCCCGGTGACCGTCACCAGCCGGGCGGAATCCAGGAGCCGCGCCAGTCGGGCCAGTTCGCCACCCCGCCCGACGAACCCGCTGAGCTCCGAGGGAAGATTGCCCCGGGTCCTGATTCGGAAGGGTCTCTGTCGCATGGGACACGGAGGGTACTGGTCCGGGTGCGCTGCGTACAAGGCGATCACGCCGGCCCGGGAATTCCGGTACTGCGGCGGATCTCCGGCGCGATAGGGTCGGAGGAGACTTTTCTCCGTAGGTTTTCAGATTCAGGGAGCGGTGCATCGTGTCCGGTGGAGAGGTGGCCGGGATCCTCGTGGCCGTCTTCTGGGCCATCCTGGTCTCCTTCCTCGCCGTCGTACTGGTGAGGCTCGCCCAGGTGCTGAAGGCGACGACGAAGCTGGTGGCCGACGTGACGGAGCAGGCCGTTCCGCTGCTCGCGGACGCCTCCACCACCGTCCGCTCCGCGCGCACCCAGATCGACCGGGTCGACGCCATCGCCAGCGACGTGCAGGAGGTCACCTCCAACGCCTCCGCCCTGTCCTCCACCGTGGCCTCCACCTTCGGCGGACCGCTGGTCAAGGTCGCGGCCTTCGGCTACGGCGTCCGCCGGGCCCTCGGCCGTACGGACACCGCGGCGACCGGCCGCGAACCGCAGAAGACGTCCCGGCGCACCGTGATCGTCGGCCGTACGGTGCCGACGCCCCGCCGCCGGAAGCAGAAGGGCTGAGACCGCCGATGTTCCGCCGAGCCTTCTGGTTCACCGCAGGCGCCGCCGCCGGCGTGTGGGCCACCACCAAGGTCAACCGCCGGCTCAAGAAGCTGACGCCGGAGAGCCTCGCCGCCCAGGCCGCCGACAAGGCCGTGGAGGCGGGGCACCGCCTCAAGGACTTCGCCCTCGACGTCAAGGCGGGAATGACGCAGCGCGAGGACGAGCTGAACGACGCACTGGGGCTGACCCAGGACCCCGATGCCCCCCACAACGTCACCGCCCTCCCCGGGCCGCGGCGGATGCGGGCCATCGGGCACGACAAGAACAACCACCGACCGAAGTTTTCGTACGACCGGAATGAGGACCACTGATGGAGTCGGCTGAAATCCGCCGCCGCTGGCTGAGCTTCTTCGAGGAGCGCGGTCACACCGTTGTCCCTTCGGCGTCGCTCATCGCGGACGACCCGACTCTGCTGCTGGTGCCCGCGGGCATGGTGCCGTTCAAGCCGTACTTCCTGGGCGAGGTCAAGCCGCCCGCGTCCACGCTCACCAGCGTGCAGAAGTGCGTCCGCACCCCGGACATCGAAGAGGTCGGCAAGACCACCCGCCACGGCACGTTCTTCCAGATGTGCGGCAACTTCTCCTTCGGGGACTACTTCAAGGAAGGCGCCATCAAGTACGCCTGGGAGCTGCTCACCAGCTCCGTGGCGGACGGCGGCTACGGCCTGGACCCCGAGAAGCTCTGGATCACCGTCTACCTCGACGACGACGAGGCCGAGCAGATCTGGCGCGACGTCATCGGCGTCCCCGCCGAGCGCATCCAGCGCCTGGGCAAGAAGGACAACTTCTGGTCCATGGGCGTCCCCGGCCCCTGCGGCCCGTGCTCGGAGATCAACTACGACCGCGGTCCCGAGTTCGGCGTCGAGGGCGGCCCGGCCGTCAACGACGAGCGCTACGTGGAGATCTGGAACCTGGTCTTCATGCAGTACGAGCGCGGCGCGGGCGACGGGAAGGAGGACTTCCCGATCCTCGGCGACCTGCCGTCGAAGAACATCGACACCGGCCTCGGCCTGGAACGTCTCGCCATGATCCTGCAGGGCGTGCAGAACATGTACGAGACCGACACCCTGCGCGTGGTCATGGACAAGGCCACCGAGCTGACCGGCGTGCGCTACGGCGCCGCCCAGGGCACCGACGTCTCGCTCCGCGTGGTCGCCGACCACATCCGCACCTCCGCCATGCTCATCGGCGACGGCGTCACCCCCGGCAACGAGGGCCGCGGCTACGTCCTGCGCCGCATCATGCGCCGCGCCATCCGCAACATGCGCCTCATGGGCGCCACCGGCCCGGTCGTCCAGGACCTCATCGGCGTCGTGATCGACACGATGGGCGCCCAGTACCCGGAGCTGATCACCGACCGCAAGCGCATCGAGACCGTCGCGCTCGCCGAGGAGGCCGCCTTCCTCAAGGCCGTCAAGGGCGGTACGAACATCCTCGACAGCGCCGTGACGGAGACCAAGGCCGCCGGCGGCACCGTCCTCTCCGGCGACAAGGCGTTCCTGCTCCACGACACCTGGGGCTTCCCGATCGACCTCACCCTGGAGATGGCCGCGGAACAGGGCCTCGCCGTGGACGAGCCCGGTTTCCGCCGCCTCATGCAGGAGCAGCGCGACCGGGCCAAGGCCGACGCCAAGGCCAAGAAGACCGGCCACGCGGACATGTCCGCCTACCGCGAGATCGCCGACGGCTCCGGCGCCACCGAGTTCACCGGCTACGCCACCACCCAGGGCGAGTCCACCATCGTCGGCCTGCTGGTCAACGGCGTCTCCTCGCCGGCCGCCACCGAGGGCGACGAGGTCGAGGTCGTCCTCGACCGCACCCCGTTCTACGCCGAGGGCGGCGGCCAGCTCGCCGACCAGGGCCGGATCCGGCTCGACTCCGGCGCCGTGATCGAGGTCCGCGACGTCCAGCAGCCGGTCCCCGGTGTCTCCGTGCACAAGGGCTCCGTCCAGGTCGGCGAGGTGACGGTCGGCGCCTCCGCGTACGCCGCCATCGACATCCACCGCCGCCGGGCCATCGCCCGCGCCCACTCGGCCACCCACCTGACGCACCAGGCGCTGCGCGACGCGCTCGGCCCGACGGCCGCCCAGGCCGGCTCCGAGAACTCTCCCGGCCGCTTCCGCTTCGACTTCGGCTCGCCGAACGCCGTCCCCGGCTCGGTCCTCACCGACGTCGAGCAGAAGATCAACGACGTGCTGTCGCGCGAGCTCGACGTCACCGCCGAGATCATGAGCATCGACGAGGCGAAGAAGCAGGGCGCCATCGCCGAGTTCGGCGAGAAGTACGGCGAGCGCGTGCGCGTCGTCACCATCGGCGACTTCTCCAAGGAGCTGTGCGGCGGTACGCACGTCGGCAACACCGCCCAGCTGGGCCTGGTGAAGCTGCTCGGCGAATCCTCCATCGGTTCCGGCGTGCGCCGCGTCGAGGCCCTGGTGGGCGTGGACGCGTACAACTTCCTCGCCAAGGAGCACACGGTCGTCGCCCAGCTCCAGGAGCTGGTCAAGGGCCGTCCCGAGGAGCTCCCGGAGAAGATCGCCTCCATGCTCGGCAAGCTGAAGGACGCCGAGAAGGAGATCGAGAAGTTCCGCGCGGAGAAGGTCCTCCAGGCCGCCGCCGGTCTCGCGCAGAACGCCCAGGACATCCACGGCGTCGCCCTCGTCGTCGGCCAGGTGCCGGACGGCACGGGCGCCGACGACCTGCGCAGGCTCGTCCTCGACGTGCGCGGCCGCATCCAGGGCGACCGCCCGGCCGTGGTGGCCCTGTTCACCGTGGCGAACGACCGCCCGCTGACCGTCATCGCCACCAACGAGGCGGCCCGCGAGCGGGGTCTCAAGGCCGGCGACCTGGTCCGCGCGGCCGCCAAGACCCTCGGTGGTGGTGGCGGCGGCAAGCCCGACGTCGCCCAGGGCGGTGGCCAGAACGCGGCCGCCGTACCGGAGGCCATCAGCGCCGTCGAGCGCCTCGTGGTCGAGACGGCCTGACGATGACGCTGCGCCGCGGCCGCCGACTGGCCGTAGACGTCGGGGACGCCCGGATCGGGGTCGCCTCCTGCGACCCCGACGGGGTCCTGGCCACACCGGTGGAAACCGTCCCGGGCCGGGACGTTCCGGCCGCCCACCGGCGGCTGCGGCAGCTCGTCGCGGAGTACGAGCCGCTGGAGGTCGTCGTCGGCCTTCCCCGCTCGCTCAGCGGGCGGGAGGGTCCGGCCGCGGCCAAGGTGCGCGTCTTCGCGAACGAACTGGCCAAGGGCATCAAACCGGTGGCGGTCCGACTGGTGGACGAGCGGATGACCACGGTCACCGCCGCCCAGGGGCTGCGGGCCTCCGGCAGGAACGCCAAGAAAGGCCGTTCGGTCATCGACCAGGCGGCCGCCGTGGTGATCCTGCAGAACGCCCTTGAGACCGAACGGGTATCAGGTAATCCGCCCGGTGAGTGCGTCGAAGTGGTTGTCTGATCGCGATACGGTAACGTTCCGCGAAATGAGACGGCATTCGAACAGCCGTCGCCACCACTAAAGAGGCGGAACCGGGTGTCGCGGCCGACGAAAGGCCGTGGCCTTCGTCTCGCGGCTCTAGGGGACCGATGACTGAGTATGGCCGGGGCGGCGGCTCCGAACCGTGGCATCCCGAGGATCCTCTCTACGGGGACCAGGGGTGGACCGCGCACCAGACCCAGCAGGGTCAGGTGCCGTACGGCGGCGCACCGCAGCAGCAGGCGCCGCAGTACCAGGAGCAGGTACCCCAGTACCAGTACCCGGAGCAGGTACCGCAGTACCAGGGGGGTCCGCAGCAGTACCCGGACCCGCAGTACCAGGACCCGCAGTACCAGCAGCAGTACGCCGCCCCGTACCCGCAGTACGTCGACCAGCAGCAGGGCTACGCCCCGCAGCACCCCGGTGCCCAGCCGCAGGCGCAGCCCCAGTCCCAGCAGCCGGTGTACGACTCCCAGGGCTGGGACACCGGCCAGGGCCAGTACGTGGCGGCCGTGCAGGCCGACCCCTACGCGGGGGCGGACCCGTACGCGCAGCAGGCCGTCGCCGGCTACCCCGGTGAGGCACCCGACCTGTACACCACCGAGGACGCCTACCCGCCGCCGCAGCCGCCGGGTCGGCGGCACCTGGAGCCCGATCCGGTCGACGAGCCGGAGGAGGAGCTGGAGTCCGAGCTGCTCGCCGCGGGCGGCGGTGGCGACGAGGACGAGCCGCGCGGCCGCCGGGGCGACCGCAAGGGCGGCGGCAAGAAGAAGGAAAAGAAGCGCAGCGGTACCGCCTGCCTGATCGCGGCCCTCGTCATCGTCGGCGTGGTCGGCGGTGGCGGCTACTACGGCTACTCCTACATCAAGGAGAGGTTCGCCACGGCCGCCGACTTCGCGGGCGAGGGCAGTGGCGAGACGATCGACGTCGAGATCCCCCAGGGCTCCACCGTCGCCCAGATCGGCAACATCCTGAAGAAGAGCGGCATCGTCGCGAGCGTCGACGCGTTCACGGCCGCGGCCGGTGCCAAGGGCAAGGCGATCCAGCCGGGCGTCTACCCGCTGAAGAAGAAGATGTCGGCGTCCGCCGCGGTCACCGTGATGCTGGACCCGAGCAAGCTGAACGTGCTCACCGTGCCGGAGGGCAAGCGGACCTACGAGGTCTACGAGCTGATCGACAAACGCCTCGGCAAGCAGGCCGGCACCACCGAGGAGATCGCCAAGCGCGACGCAAAGAACCTCGGCCTGCCCGCCTGGGCCGGCAACAACCCCAAGCTCATCGACCCGCTGGAGGGCTTCCTCTTCCCAGCGCGCTACGACATCGGCAAGGACAGCACGCCGGAGACGATCCTGCGGCAGATGGTCAAGAACGCGTCCGACAAGTACACCGAGCTGGGCGTCGAGGGCAAGGCCAAGGAACTCGGCCTGGAGAACCCGCTCCAGGTGATCACGGTCGCCAGCCTCGTCAACGCCGAGGGCAAGCACCACGAGGACTTCCGGAAGATGTCCGAGGTCGTCTACAACCGCTTGAAGAAGACGAACGACGTCACCAACCAGAAGATCGAGTTCGACTCGACCTACAACTACATCAAGCGCACCAGCCACCTGAACTTCAACATCAAGGAAGCCAGGGCGCTCGACAACCCCTACAACACGCACTTCGTCAAGGGCCTGCCCCCCGGTCCGATCGGGAACCCCGGCGAGGAAGCGCTGACCGCCACGCTCAACCCGGACCAGGGTGGTTGGATGTTCTTCGTGTCGGTCGACAGCAAGACGACGACCTTCACCAAGACCTACGAGGAGCACCAGAAGCTGGTGGACGAGTTCCTCGCGCGGCAGAACCAGAAGAACGGCGGATAGGCACGACATGTCACGGATACGGGCCGCGGTGTTGGGTTCGCCCATCGAGCACTCCCTCTCACCGGTGCTGCACCGCGCCGCCTACCGGGAGCTCGGCCTCGACGACTGGTCGTACGACCGCTTCGAGATCGACGAGGCCGCCCTCCCGGAGTTCGTGGGCGGCCTCGGCCCCGAGTGGGCCGGGCTGTCGCTGACGATGCCGCTCAAGCGGGCGATCATCCCGCTCCTCGACGGCGTCAGCGACACCGCGGCCTCGGTGGAGGCTGTCAACACGGTCGTCATGACCGAGGACGGCCGCCGCCTCGGCGACAACACCGACATCCCCGGCATCGTCGCGGCCCTGCACGAGCGGGGCGTCGAGAAGGTGCCCGCCGCGGCCGTCCTCGGGGCGGGCGCCACCGCCTCCTCGGCGCTGGCCGCCCTCTCCCGGATCTGCACCGGCGAGGTCACCGCGTACGTCCGCTCGCGCTCCCGCGCCGAGGAGATGCGCCGGTGGGGCGATCGGCTCGGCGTGGCCGTCCGCACCGCCGACTGGTCGGACGCGGCCGAGGCACTCGCCGCGCCGCTGGTCATCGCGACCACCCCGGCCGGTACGACGGACTCCCTGGCCGCGGCCGTTCCCGAGGGCGCCGGGACGCTCTTCGACGTCCTCTACGACCCCTGGCCGACCGCCCTGGCGGCGGCCTGGTCGGGGCGCGGCGGCGAGGTCGTCGGCGGCCTGGACCTGTTGGTCCACCAGGCGGTGCTCCAGGTCGGGGCGATGACCGGCCGCCCCGGACCGCTCGCGGCCATGCGCGCCGCGGGGGAGCGGGCCCTCGCCGAGCGTTAGGCCGGGCCGACGGATCGGGCCCGACGGATCGGGCCCGACCCGGCACCCGGCCGCGGCCGGCCGACGGCCCACCTGATGGACGAGCCGTCCGATAGCTGGACCGGGGCCCGGTACATCGCTCCGGACATGGGAGGATCGGGTAAGGCGGGTCAGGGCCGCGCACCCGATCGCGCCATCGCTGTGCCAGGCGCGAGCATGAGGAGCATCGTTGAGCAGGTTGCGTTGGCTGACCGCAGGAGAGTCGCACGGACCGGCACTGGTCGCGACGCTGGAGGGTCTTCCCGCCGGCGTCCCGGTCACCACCGAGCTGGTGGCCGACCACCTGGCCCGGCGCCGGCTCGGCTATGGCCGCGGTGCCCGGATGAAGTTCGAGCAGGACGAGATCACCTTCCTCGGCGGCGTCCGCCACGGCCTGTCCCAGGGCTCCCCGATCGCGGTCATGATCGGCAACACCGAGTGGCCCAAGTGGGAGACCGTGATGTCGGCCGACCCGGTCGACCCGTCGCTGCTCAAGGAGACCGGCCGCAACGCGCCGCTCACCCGCCCGCGCCCCGGCCACGCCGACCTCGCGGGCATGCAGAAGTACGGCTTCGACGAGGCCCGGCCGATCCTGGAGCGCGCCAGCGCCCGTGAGACCGCCGCCCGCGTCGCCCTCGGCGCCGTCGCCCGCTCCTTCATCAAGGAGGTCGCGGGCATCGAGATCGTCTCCCACGTGGTGGAACTGGCCGCGGCCAAGGCCCCGTACGGGGTCTACCCGACCCCCGCCGACGTCGACAAGCTCGACGCGGACCCGGTGCGCTGCCTCGACGCCGACGCCAGCAAGGCGATGGTCGCCGAGATCGACCAGGCCCACAAGGACGGCGACACCCTCGGCGGTGTCGTCGAGGTCCTCGCCTACGGCGTGCCCGTCGGCCTCGGCTCGCACGTCCACTGGGACCGTCGCCTCGACGCGCGCCTCGCGGCCGCCCTCATGGGCATCCAGGCCATCAAGGGCGTCGAGGTCGGCGACGGCTTCGACCTGGCCCGGGTGCCCGGCTCGAAGGCCCACGACGAGATCGTCTCCACCCCCGAGGGCCTCAAGCGGACCTCCGGCCGTGCCGGCGGCACCGAGGGCGGTCTGACCACCGGTGAACTGCTGCGCGTCCGGGCCGCGATGAAGCCCATCGCGACCGTGCCGCGCGCGCTGGCCACCGTGGACATCGCGACCGGTGAGGCGACGGTGGCCCACCACCAGCGCTCCGACGTCTGTGCCGTCCCGGCGGCGGGCATCGTCGCCGAGGCCATGGTCGCCCTGGTCCTCGCCGACGCCGTCGTCGAGAAGTTCGGCGGCGACTCGGTCCCCGAGACCCGTCGCAACGTCCGCTCGTACCTCGACAACCTGCAGATCCGGTGACGGGCGGACCACTGGTCGTCCTCGTCGGCCCCATGGGGTCCGGCAAGTCCACGGTGGGGGGCCTGCTCGCCGAACGGCTGGGCGTCCCCTACCGGGACACGGACGCCGACATCGTCGCCGCCCAGGGCCGGGAGATCTCCGACCTGTTCGTCGACGAGGGCGAGCCGTACTTCCGCGCGCTGGAACGGCGGGCCGTCGCGGCCGCCGTCGCCGAGCACAAGGGAGTCCTCGCCCTCGGCGGCGGAGCCGTCCTCGACGAGGGCACGCGCGGCCTGCTCGCCGGCCTGCCCGTCGTCTACCTGTCGATGGACGTCGAGGAGGCCGTGCGCCGCGTCGGCCTCGGCGCCGCACGACCGCTGCTCGCCGTCAACCCGCGCCGCCAGTGGCGCGAGTTGATGGAGGCCCGGCGCCCCCTGTACACCGAAGTCGCGCGCGTCGTGGTGGCCACCGACGACCGCACCCCCGAAGAGGTCGCCCAGGCGGTCCTCGACGCTCTGGAGTTGAAGGACGTATGACAGACCAGGTGACGCGGATCAACGTCGGCGCGAGCGCCGGGCACGACGCGTACGACGTGCTGGTCGGCCGGCAGCTGCTCGGCGAGCTGGGCAGCCTGATCGGTACGAAGGCACAGCGGGTCGCGGTGATCCACCCCGAGGCACTGGCCTCGACCGGTGAGGCGCTGCGGGACGACCTGGCGGCGCAGGGCTACGAGGCCGTCGCCATCCAGGTGCCGAACGCCGAGGAGGCCAAGACCGTCGAGGTCGCCGCCTACTGCTGGAAGGCGCTCGGACAGTCCGGCTTCACCCGTACCGACGTCATCGTCGGCGTGGGCGGCGGCGCCACCACCGACCTCGCGGGCTTCGTCGCGGCCACCTGGCTGCGCGGGGTGCGCTGGATCGCGGTTCCGACCACCGTCCTGGCGATGGTCGACGCGGCCGTCGGCGGCAAGACCGGCATCAACACGGCCGAGGGCAAGAACCTCGTCGGCTCGTTCCACCCGCCGGCCGGCGTGCTCTGCGACCTGGCGGCGCTGGACTCGCTGCCGGTCAACGACTACGTCAGCGGCCTCGCCGAGATCATCAAGGCCGGTTTCATCACCGACCCGGTGATCCTCGACCTGATCGAGGAGGACCCGCAGGCGGCCCGTACGCCCGCCGGCCCGCACACCGCCGAGCTGATCGTCCGCTCCATCCAGGTCAAGGCGGACGTGGTCTCCAGCGATCTCAAGGAAGCCGGGCTGCGGGAGATCCTCAACTACGGCCACACCCTCGCGCACGCCATCGAGAAGAACGAGCGCTACAAGTGGCGCCACGGCGCCGCCGTCTCCGTCGGCATGGTCTTCGCCGCCGAGCTCGGCCGGCTCGCCGGCCGCCTCGACGACGCGACGGCCGACCGGCACAAGGCGGTCCTCGCCTCCGTCGGGCTGCCGCTGACCTACCGCGGCGACCAGTGGCCCAAGCTGCTGGAGACGATGAAGCTCGACAAGAAGTCCCGCGGCGACCTGCTGCGCTTCATCGTCCTCGACGGGCTCGGCAAGCCGACCGTCCTGGAGGGCCCCGACCCGGCCGTGCTGTTCGCCGCCTTCGGCGAGGTCGCGGCGTGAGCCGGCGGGTCCTCGTCCTGAACGGCCCGAACCTGGGCCGGCTCGGGTCCCGCGAACCCGACGTGTACGGGGCCACCTCGTACGCCGGACTCGTCGAGAGCTGCCGCACCCTGGGTGCGGAGCTCGGCTTCGACGTGGAGGTCCGCGAGACCAACGACGAGGGCGAGCTCGTCCGTTGGCTGCACGAGGCGGCGGACGGCAAGATCCCGGTCGTGATCAACCCGGGCGCCTTCACGCACTACTCGTACGCCATGCGCGACGCCGCGGCCCAGCGGACCGCGCCGCTCATCGAGGTGCACATCTCCAACCCGTACGCCCGGGAGGAGTTCCGTCACACCTCGGTCATCGCGGCCGTGGCGACGGGTACCGTGGCGGGCTTCGGGCTGGGCTCGTACCGGCTGGCGCTCCGTGCGCTGGCGGAAGAGGTCACGGCCTGAGATAACGTTCTCGCATCAGTCGCCTGAACGAGACGGAGTGGCGCGGATGCAGCACGGAGTGGGGGGCTGGGGCCCGCCGGGACAACACCCGGCGGCGCCCCCGCAGCCGCCGATACCCCCTGCGCAGGGCTGGCCGGTGACCCCGGTGCCCGACGCCACGGGACACGTCCCGCTGCCCCCGGCCGTGCCGGCGCCGGCAGGGCCGCCCCCGCCCGGCACCGGCGGGGCCACCCTCGCGGTGCTGCTCATAGGCCCGGCGGGCGCGGGCAAGACCACCGTGGCCCGGCACTGGGCGGGTACCCGCCCGGTGCCGACCGCGCACATCAGCCTCGACGACGTCCGCGAATGGGTCTGCTCGGGCTTCGCGGACCCGCAGACCGGTTGGAACGAGCACTCCGAGGCCCAGTACCGCCTCGCCCGCCGCACCTGCGGGTTCGCCGCCCGCAACTTCCTGGCCAACGGCATCTCCTGCATCCTCGACGACGCCGTCTTCCCCGACCGTCCGGTCGTCGGGCTGGGCGGCTGGAAACGGCACGTGGGCCCCGGGCTGTTGCCCGTGGTGCTGCTGCCGGGCCTGGAGATCGTCCTGGACCGCAACGCCGCCCGCTCGGGCAACCGCAGGCTCTCCGACGAGGAGGTCGCCCGCATCCACGGCCGGATGGCCGGCTGGTACGGGTCCGGCCTCCCGATCATCGACAACTCCCACCTCGACGTCGAGGGCACCGCCCGCGCCCTCGACGAGGCCCTCGCACGGGCCCTGGCGACCCCCGGAAGCTGGTAGCCCGGCCGGAACGCGGCCGCCGCACCGGCACGCCACGGGGACCGGGGGACGCCGTCCCCGGCCCCGTGCGGACGCGCTCGCCGGGCCGGATGGCCGGTGCGCTCGTACGCTCGAAGACATGTCAGACGTGTACGCGGCCCGCAGGGGCCTGCTCCGCGACCGCTGCGCAGCGGCGGGCAACTCCGCCGCCCTGATCACGCGTCCGGCGAACGTCCGCTACCTCGCCGGGGCGTCCCCCTTGGACGCCGTCCTGCTGGTCGGACCGGCCGAGGACGTGATGTTCTGCGCGGGCGCGCCCTCCGGCGAAGCGGACGAGGGGCGCCTGGACGAACAGCTGCGGCTGTCCGTACTGCCGAGCCCCGGGGCGGACCCGGCGGTGGCGGCCGCGGACATGGCGGCGTCCGTGCGGGCCGAGTCCCTCGCCGTCGAGGAGCACCACCTGACCGTCGGCAGGCACCGCGCCCTGCACTCCGTCGCGCCCCGGCTGCGCCTCGCCGACCTCGGGTCGGCCGTGGAACAGCAGCGCCTCGTCAAGGACGAGGACGAGATCGCCTGCCTGCGGATCGCCGCTGAGATCGCCGACCAGGCCCTCGGAGAGCTCCTGGAGTCCATCCTCGTCGGCCGTACCGAACGCCACCTCGCCCTGGAGCTGGAACGCCGCCTCGTCGACCACGGCGCCGACGGCCCCGCCTTCCCGACCTCCGTCGGCACCGGCCCGCACTCCGGGCGCTCCCGGCACCGGCCGTCCGACCGGAGGGTGGAGGAGGGTGACTTCCTTTCCGTCTGCCTGGGCGCGAACTACCGCGGCTACCGCTGTGAGATCGGCCGTACCTTCGTGATCGGCACCACCCCGGCCGACTGGCAGATCGAGCTCTACGACCTCGTATTCGCCGCCCAGCGGGCCGGCCGGGAGGCCCTGCTGCCCGGTGCCGCGTACCGCGACGTCGACCGCGCGGCGCGCTCCGTACTGGACTCCGCGGGGCACGGCGAGGCCCTCGCCGGGTGGATGGGACACGGGGTCGGTCTCGAAATCGACGAGGACCCGCAGCTTGCACCTACGGCAATGGGTAAACTGGACGCTTGCGTGCCGGTCACCGTCGAACCGGGGGTTCACCTCCCGGGCCGGGGAGGTGTCCGGATCGATGACACGCTCGTCGTGCGCCCCGAGGCGGACGGCGGTCCCGAGCTACTCACCATTACGACCAAGGAGCTGCTCGCGCTCTAGCCCGCGTTGCCGGGCCGTGGGTGCGCACCCTTGGTCTTCCAGTGCAGGAGATTCCGCAACCGTGGCTTCCACGAACGACCTCAAGAACGGCATGGTGCTCAAGCTCGACGGTGACCAGCTCTGGTCCGTCGTCGAGTTCCAGCACGTCAAGCCCGGCAAGGGCCCGGCCTTCGTGCGCACCAAGCTCAAGCACGTGCTCTCCGGCAAGGTCGTCGACAAGACCTTCAACGCCGGCACGAAGGTCGAGACGGCCACCATCGACCGCCGTGACATGCAGTTCTCGTACATGGACGGCGAGTACTTCGTCTTCATGGACATGAGCACCTTCGACCAGCTCATGGTCGACAAGAAGGCCGTCGGCGACGCCGCCAACTTCCTGATCGAGGGCTTCACCGCCTCCGTCGCACAGCACGAGGGCGAGGTGCTCTACGTCGAGCTGCCGGCCGCCGTCGAGCTCGTCATCGAGCACACCGACCCGGGCGTCCAGGGCGACCGCTCCACCGGCGGCACCAAGCCCGCCAAGCTGGAGACCGGTCACGAGATCCAGGTCCCGCTCTTCGTCACCACCGGCGAGAAGATCAAGGTCGACACCCGCACGAGCTCCTACCTCGGCCGGGTGAACAGCTAACCGTGGCTGCCCGGAGCAACGCGCGCAAGCGCGCTTTCCAGATCCTCTTCGAGGCCGACCAGCGCGGTGTTCCCGTGCGCGAGGTCCTCGCGGACTGGATCCGCCACGCGCGGTCGGACGACCGGCAGCCGCCGGTCACCGCCTTCACGATGGACCTCGTCGAGGGTTACGCCGACAAGGTGAACCGGATCGACGATCTGATCGTCACCTATGCCGTGGACTGGGAGCTCGACCGCATGCCGGTCGTCGACCGGAACATCCTCCGGCTGGGCGCCTACGAGCTGATCTGGGTCGACGAGACCCCGGACGCCGTGGCCATCGACGAGGCCGTCCAGCTCGCCAAGGAGTTCTCCACGGACGACTCGCCGTCGTTCGTGAACGGGCTCCTCGGCCGCTTCAAGGACCTCAAGCCGAACCTGCGCCGCAGCGAGAGCTGAGGCGCGGCACCGCGCTCACGGAAGGGCCCGCAGCGAACGCGCTGCGGGCCCTTCCGTTTGTCGTGGTCGTGGTCGTGGTCGTGGTCGTGCGGCGTGACCGCCGTCGGACGCGGACGTGAAAAAACCGGTGGGTGCCGGGCCCCGTTCGGGACCCGGCACCCACCGGTAAACGTTTCTGCTGGGCCGGGACGGCCCCGAGGGACTAGATGTCCTCGTGTGCCACCGCGCGCCGCGCGTCGGCGTCCAGCACGCCCCAGCTGATCAGCTGTTCGGTCAGGACCGAGGGCGACTGGTCGTAGATGACGGCCAGGGTGCGCAGGTCGTCCTGGCGGATCGACAGGACCTTGCCGTTGTAGTCGCCGCGCTGGCTCTGGATGGTGGCGGCGTAACGCTGGAGCGGGCCGGCCTTCTCGGCGGGCACGCCCGCAAGGCGCTCCAGGTCGAGGCGCAGCTTCGGCGGCGGCTCGGCGGCTCCGCCGGGGGTCGTACCCGGAAGCAGCTCCTGCACCGGCACCCCGTAGAAGTCCGCCAGTTCGGCAAGACGCTGGACGGTCACGGCGCGGTCCCCGCGCTCGTAGGAACCGACCACCACGGCCTTCCACCGGCCCTGGGACTTCTCCTCGACACCGTGGAGGGAAAGGCCCTGCTGGGTGCGGATGGCCCGGAGCTTGGCCCCGAGCTGTTTGGCGTATTCGCTGGACATAACGCTCCCGGACGCTGTGACGCTGTGACGACATTGGACAACGTGCGGCTCCGCCGCGCGGCTGGTAACTCACTGTGAGGTTACGCAGCGTTACGTGGATGCGTCAAGCCGAATGCTCGGCGGCGCCCTCGGGCGAGGGGTTCGGACCGTGCCCGGTGCGGGGCCCCGCGCATCCCCCTGCTACGGTGGACGACGTACATCAGACGTCCTTTAAGGTCCGTCCCGTGAGGCGGAGAAGGAGGTCCTTTTCATGGACACCCAGCTTTCCCCGCCCGACCAGAACCCGATGCGCCCCGTCCTGGAGGCCCAGGACATCGCCCGGGTCCTGACGCGCATCGCCCACGAGATCGTCGAACGCGCCAAGGGCGCCGACGACGTGGTCCTCCTCGGCATTCCGACCCGCGGTGTCTTCCTCGCCCGCCGGTTGGCCGAGAAGCTCGAAGAGATCACCGGTTCGAAGATCCCGGTCGGCTCCCTCGACATCACCATGTACCGCGACGACCTGCGCCTGAAGCCCGCCCGGGCGATCGGCCGCACGGAGATCCCCGGCGACGACATCGACGGCCGCCTCGTGATCCTCGTCGACGACGTGCTCTTCTCCGGCCGCACCATCCGCGCCGCCCTCGACGCCCTCGGCGCGATCGGCCGCCCGCGCGCCGTGCAGCTCGCGGTCCTCGTCGACCGCGGCCACCGCGAGCTGCCCATCCGCGCCGACTACGTCGGCAAGAACCTCCCCACGTCGCTGCGGGAGACCGTCAAGGTCCAGCTCCAGGAGGAGGACGGCCGAGACGCCGTACTGCTCGGCCAGCGGACCTCCCAGGCAGCCGTACAGCAGTAGCGCGTACCGGTCCGGGTCCCGCGGCAGCGGGTCCGTGCCGCGACCCGTCCTGCCCGCACCCCGGCGTGCCCGCAAGCCCGCCCGCCCTCCCGACCTACGGAGCCATCCAGATGAAGCGCCACCTCATCTCGGCCGCCGACCTCACCCGCGACGACGCGGTCCTGATCCTCGACACCGCCGAGGAGATGGCCCGCGTCGCGGACCGGCCGATCAAGAAGCTGCCCACCCTGCGCGGCCTCACGGTCGTCAACCTCTTCTTCGAGGACTCGACCCGCACCCGGATCTCGTTCGAGGCCGCCGCCAAGCGGCTGTCCGCCGACGTCATCAACTTCTCCGCCAAGGGTTCCTCCGTTTCCAAGGGCGAATCCCTGAAGGACACGGCGCTGACCCTGGAGGCCATGGGCGCGGACGCGGTCGTCATCCGCCACCACGCCTCCGGTGCCCCCTACCGGCTCGCTACCTCCGGCTGGATCGACTCCGCCGTGGTCAACGCCGGCGACGGCACCCACGAGCACCCCACCCAGGCCCTGCTGGACGCCTTCACCATGCGCCGCCGCCTCGTCGGCCGGGACGCCGGGCTCGGCAAGGACCTCTCCGGTCGCCGGATCACCATCGTGGGCGACGTCCTGCACAGCCGGGTCGCCCGCTCCAACGTCCTGCTGCTCCACACGCTGGGCGCCGAGGTGACCGTGGTGGCCCCGCCCACGCTGGTGCCGATCGGTGTCGAGAGCTGGCCCTGCGAGGTCTCGTACAACCTCGACGAGGTGCTGCCGAAGTCCGACGCGGTCATGATGCTGCGTGTGCAGCGAGAACGCATGAACGCCGCCTTCTTCCCGACCGAGCGCGAGTACTCCCGCCGGTACGGGCTCGACGGCGAGCGGATGGCCCGGATGCCCGAGCACGCCATCGTCATGCACCCCGGCCCGATGAACCGCGGCATGGAGATCACCGCCCAGGTCGCCGACTCCGACCGCTGCACGGCCGTCGAGCAGGTCGCCAACGGCGTATCCACCCGGATGGCCGTCCTGTACCTGCTGCTCGGAGGCTCCGAGCCCGCAGTCACCACCACCGCCGCGCGTACCGAGGAGAGCAAGTAATCATGAGCAAGATCCTTATCCGTGGCGCGAAGGTACTCGGTGGCGAGGCGCAGGACGTCCTGATCGACGGCGAGACCATCGCCGAGGTCGGTACCGGCCTGTCCGCCGAGGGCGCGACCGTCATCGAGGCCGCGGGGCAGGTCCTCCTCCCCGGCCTCGTCGACCTGCACACCCACCTGCGCGAGCCCGGCCGCGAGGACTCCGAGACCGTCCTCACCGGCACCCGCGCCGCGGCCTCCGGCGGCTTCACCGCCGTGTTCGCCATGGCGAACACCTTCCCGGTCGCCGACACCGCCGGCGTCGTCGAGCAGGTGTGGCGCCTGGGCAAGGAGTCCGGCTACTGCGACGTGCAGCCCATCGGCGCCGTCACCGTCGGCCTGGAGGGCAAGCAGCTCTCCGAGCTGGGCGCCATGCACGACTCCGCCGCCCGCGTCACCGTCTTCTCCGACGACGGCAAGTGCGTCGACGACGCCGTGATCATGCGCCGCGCCCTGGAGTACGTGAAGGCCTTCGGCGGCGTCGTCGCCCAGCACGCCCAGGAGCCCCGCCTCACCGAGGGCGCCCAGATGAACGAGGGCATCGTCTCGGCCGAGCTCGGCCTCGGCGGCTGGCCGGCCGTGGCCGAGGAGTCGATCATCGCCCGCGACGTCCTCCTCGCCGAGCACGTCGGTTCCCGCGTGCACATCTGCCACCTCTCCACCGCCGGCTCCGTCGAGATCGTCCGCTGGGCCAAGTCCCGCGGCATCGACGTCACCGCCGAGGTCACCCCGCACCACCTGCTCCTCACCGACGAGCTGGTCCGTTCGTACAACGCGGTCTACAAGGTCAACCCGCCGCTGCGCACCGAGCGCGACGTGCTGGCCCTGCGCGAGGCGCTCGCCGACGGCACGATCGACATCGTCGCCACCGACCACGCCCCGCACCCGCACGAGGACAAGGACTGCGAGTGGGCCGCCGCCGCCATGGGCATGGTCGGCCTGGAGACCGCGCTGTCCGTCGTCCAGCAGACGATGGTCGAGACCGGACTGCTCGACTGGGCGGGCGTCGCGGAGCGCATGTCCTTCGCTCCGGCGCGCATCGGAAGCCTGGACAACCACGGCCGACCCGTCTCGGCAGGTGAACCCGCGAACCTGACCTTGGTCGATACCTCGTACCGTGGTGTCGTGGACCCCGCACACTTCGCCTCCCGCAGCCGCAACACGCCTTACGAGGGCCGTGAGCTGCCGGGGCGCGTCACTCATACCTTCCTGCGGGGCCGGGCAACGGTCGTGGACGGGAAACTGGCGTGACACCTGCAGTAATCCAACTGGCCGCAGAGGCTGCCGAGCGACAGTCGGCGGAGGTGACGGACTGGGGCGCCCGCATCGCGTGGGTGGTCGGTCTGCTCGTCTTCATCGCGTTCGTGTACTGGCTGATGCGGCAGGGCTGGAAATGGCGCGGCGCACTGCAGAGCGATCTGCCGGAGCTGCCCGTCGCACCCGACGGACTCCCCGAGCACCGGCTGGCGCTGACCGGCCGGTACCACGGTTCGACCACCGCCGGGCAGTGGCTGGACCGGATCGTCGCCCACGGTCTGGGCGTCCGCAGCCGGGTCGAGCTCACGCTCACCGACGCGGGCCTCGACGTGGTTCGACCGGGTGCCACCGACTTCTTCGTACCGGCCGCGCAGCTGCGCGGCGCCCGCCTCGACAAGGGAATCGCGGGCAAGGTACTCACCGAGGGCGGTCTGCTCGTCGTCACATGGGCGCACGGCGACAAGCTGATCGACTCCGGATTCCGCTCCGACCGCGCGGCCGAACACGCCGCCTGGGTTCGAAGCATCGACACGCTGGTAACACAGAACTCATCCATCACGACGGAAGGCGCCGAACGATGACGACCTCCACCAGGGGAGCAGCCAAAGCTCCCGCCGTACTCGTCCTGGAGGACGGTCGCATCTTCCGCGGCCGCGCCTACGGCGCTGTGGGGGAGACCTTCGGCGAGGCCGTGTTCTCCACCGGGATGACCGGCTACCAGGAGACCCTCACCGACCCGTCGTACCACCGGCAGGTCGTCGTGATGACCGCCCCGCACGTGGGCAACACCGGCGTCAACGACGAGGACCCCGAGTCCTCCCGGATCTGGGTCGCCGGGTACGTCGTGCGCGACCCCGCCCGCGTCCCCTCCAACTGGCGCTCGCAGCGCTCGCTGGACGAGGAGCTCGTCAAGCAGGGCGTCGTCGGCATCTCCGGCATCGACACCCGCGCCCTGACCCGCCACCTGCGCGAGCGCGGCGCCATGCGCGTCGGCATCTTCTCCGGCGACGCCTGGACGGGCGTGCGCGACGAGACGCTGCTGGCCCGCGTCAAGGAAGCCCCGCAGATGAAGGGCGCCAACCTCTCCGCCGAGGTCGCCACCAAGGAGACGTACGTCGTCCCCGCCATCGGCGAGAAGAAGTTCACCGTGGCCGCGGTCGACCTCGGCATCAAGGGCATGACCCCGCACCGGATGGCCGAGCGCGGCATCGAGGTCCACGTGCTGCCCGCCACCGCCACCGTCGAGGACGTGTACGCGGTCAACCCGGACGGCGTGTTCTTCTCCAACGGCCCGGGCGACCCGGCCACCGCCGACGGACCCGTCGCGGTCATGCAGGGCGTCCTCGCCCGCAGGACCCCGCTGTTCGGCATCTGCTTCGGCAACCAGATCCTGGGCCGCGCGCTCGGCTTCGGCACCTACAAGCTGAAGTACGGCCACCGCGGCATCAACCAGCCGGTCCAGGACCGCACCACCGGCAAGGTCGAGATCACCGCGCACAACCACGGCTTCGCCGTCGACGCGCCCCTCGACAAGGTGTCCGAGACCCCCTACGGCCGCGCCGAGGTCTCCCACGTCTGCCTGAACGACCAGGTCGTCGAAGGCCTCCAGCTGCTCGACCAGCCGGCCTTCTCCGTCCAGTACCACCCCGAGGCGGCCGCCGGCCCGCACGACGCCGCGTACCTCTTCGACCGTTTCGTATCCCTGATGGAGGCCGAGCGTGCCTAAGCGCACCGATATCCAGTCCGTCCTGGTCATCGGCTCCGGCCCGATCGTCATCGGCCAGGCCGCCGAGTTCGACTACTCCGGCACCCAGGCCTGCCGCATCCTCAAGGCCGAGGGCCTGCGGGTCATCCTGGTGAACTCCAACCCGGCGACGATCATGACCGACCCGGAGATCGCCGACGCCACGTACGTCGAGCCGATCACCCCCGAGTTCGTCGAGAAGATCATCGCCAAGGAGCGCCCCGACGCGCTCCTGCCCACCCTCGGCGGCCAGACCGCGCTCAACACCGCGATCTCCATGCACGAGCAGGGCGTGCTGGAGAAGTACGGCGTCGAGCTGATCGGCGCCAACGTCGAGGCCATCAACAAGGGCGAGGACCGCGACCTCTTCAAGGGCGTCGTCGAGGCCGTCAAGGCCAAGATCGGCTACGGCGAGTCCGCCCGCTCGGTCATCTGCCACACGATGGACGACGTCATCAAGGGCGTCGACACCCTCGGCGGCTACCCCGTCGTCGTCCGCCCCTCCTTCACCATGGGCGGCGCCGGCTCCGGCTTCGCCCACGACGAGGACGAGCTGCGTCGCATCGCCGGCCAGGGCCTCACGCTCTCCCCGACCACCGAGGTGCTCCTGGAGGAGTCCATCCTCGGCTGGAAGGAGTACGAGCTGGAGCTGATGCGCGACACCAAGGACAACGTCGTCGTCGTCTGTTCCATCGAGAACTTCGACCCGATGGGCGTCCACACCGGCGACTCCATCACCGTCGCCCCGGCGATGACGCTCACCGACCGCGAGTACCAGCGGCTGCGCGACATCGGCATCGCGATCATCCGCGAGGTCGGCGTCGACACCGGCGGCTGCAACATCCAGTTCGCGATCGACCCGACCGACGGCCGCGTCATCGTCATCGAGATGAACCCCCGCGTCTCGCGCTCCTCGGCGCTCGCGTCGAAGGCCACCGGCTTCCCGATCGCCAAGATCGCGGCCAAGCTGGCCATCGGCTACACGCTCGACGAGGTCCCCAACGACATCACCGAGAAGACGCCGGCCTCCTTCGAGCCGTCCCTCGACTACGTCGTCGTCAAGGCCCCGCGCTTCGCCTTCGAGAAGTTCCCGCTCGCCGACGCCACCCTCACCACCACCATGAAGTCGGTGGGCGAGGCCATGGCCATCGGCCGCAACTTCACCGAGGCCCTGCAGAAGGCCCTGCGCTCCCTGGAGAAGAAGGGCTCGCAGTTCACCTTCGTCGGCCCCACCGGCGACAAGGAAGAGCTCCTCGCCACCGCGGTCCGCCCCACCGACGGCCGCATCAACACCGTCATGCAGGCCATCCGCGCCGGCGCCACCCAGGAAGAGGTCTTCGAGTACACGAAGATCGACCCCTGGTTCGTCGACCAGCTCTTCCTCATCAAGGAGATCGCGGACGACCTGGCCGCCGCCGAGAAGCTCCAGCCGGAGCTGCTCGCCGAGGCCAAGCGCCACGGCTTCTCCGACCACCAGATCGCGGAGATCCGCGGCCTGCGCGAGGACGTCGTCCGCGAGGTCCGCCACGCGCTGGGCGTCCGCCCCGTCTACAAGACGGTCGACACCTGCGCCGCCGAGTTCGCCGCGAAGACCCCGTACTTCTACTCGTCCTACGACGAGGAGTCCGAGGTCGCCCCGCGCACCAAGCCCGCGGTGATCATCCTGGGCTCCGGCCCGAACCGCATCGGCCAGGGCATCGAGTTCGACTACTCCTGCGTCCACGCCTCCTTCGCGCTCAGCGACGCCGGCTACGAGACCGTGATGGTCAACTGCAACCCCGAGACCGTCTCGACGGACTACGACACCTCCGACCGCCTCTACTTCGAGCCGCTCACGCTCGAAGACGTGCTGGAGATCGTCCACGCCGAGTCGCTGGCCGGTCCCATCGCCGGCGTCATCGTCCAGCTCGGCGGCCAGACCCCCCTCGGTCTCGCCCAGGCGCTCAAGGACAACGGCGTCCCCGTCGTCGGCACCTCCCCGGAGGCCATCCACGCCGCCGAGGACCGCGGCGCCTTCGGCCAGGTCCTCGCCGACGCCGGCCTGCCGGCCCCCAAGCACGGCACCGCCACCACCTTCGCGGGTGCCAAGGCCATCGCCGACGAGATCGGCTACCCGGTCCTGGTCCGTCCCTCGTACGTGCTCGGCGGCCGCGGCATGGAGATCGTCTACGACGAGACCCGGCTGGAGTCGTACATCGCCGAGTCCACCGAGATCTCCCCGACCCGCCCCGTGCTGGTCGACCGGTTCCTCGACGACGCCATCGAGATCGACGTCGACGCCCTCTACGACGGCACCGAGCTCTACCTCGGCGGCGTCATGGAGCACATCGAGGAAGCCGGCATCCACTCCGGCGACTCGGCCTGCGCCCTGCCCCCGATCACCCTCGGCGGGCACGACATCAAGCGCCTGCGCACCTCCACCGAGGCGATCGCCAAGGGCGTCGGCGTCCGCGGCCTGATCAACATCCAGTTCGCGATGGCCGGTGACATCCTCTACGTCCTGGAGGCCAACCCCCGCGCCTCCCGGACCGTCCCCTTCACCTCGAAGGCGACCGCCGTCCCCCTCGCGAAGGCCGCCGCCCGAATCGCGCTCGGCACCACCATCGCCGAACTGCGCGAAGAGGGCATGCTGCCCAGGAACGGCGACGGCGGCACCCTGCCGCTCGACGCGCCGATCTCCGTCAAGGAGGCCGTCATGCCGTGGTCGCGCTTCCGCGACATCCACGGCCGCGGCGTCGACACGGTCCTCGGCCCGGAGATGCGCTCCACCGGCGAGGTCATGGGCATCGACTCGGTCTTCGGCACGGCGTACGCCAAGTCGCAGGCCGGGGCCTACGGCCCGCTGCCCACCAAGGGCCGCGCCTTCATCTCCGTCGCCAACCGCGACAAGCGCACGATGATCTTCCCGGCGCGCGAGCTCGTCGCCCACGGCTTCGAGCTGATGGCCACCTCCGGCACGGCCGAGGTCCTGCGCCGCAACGGCATCAACGCCACCGTCGTGCGCAAGCTCAGCGAGGGCGAGGGCCCCGACGGCGAGAAGAACATCGTCCAGCTGATCCACGACGGCCAGGTCGACCTGATCGTCAACACCCCGTACGGCACCGGCGGCCGCCTCGACGGCTACGAGATCCGCACGGCGGCCGTGGCGCGCAGCGTCCCGTGCCTGACGACGGTCCAGGCACTCGCCGCGGCCGTCCAGGGCATCGACGCGCTCAACCGCGGCGACGTGGGCGTCCGCTCCCTCCAGGAGCACGCGGAGCGCCTGACCGCGGCCCGCGACTAACACCCGTACAGCCCGGACACGGGAGGGGGGACACCGGTTTCACGACGGGTGTCCCCCTTTCCATGAGCGCAGAGGGATCTTCACGACGATGTACAAGCTCTTCTTCAACCTGGTCTTCAAGCGGATGGACCCGGAGCAGGCCCACTACGCGGCCTTCCGCTGGATCCGCCTCGCCGCGCGCACCCCCGTGCTGCGCACCTTCGTCGCGGCCGCGCTCGCACCCCGCTACGAGGAGCTGCGCACCGAGGCCCTCGGCCTGCGGATGCACGGCCCCTTCGGGCTCGCCGCCGGCTTCGACAAGAACGCCGTCGCGATCGACGGGATGTCCATGCTCGGCTTCGACCACGTCGAGATCGGCACGGTCACCGGTCAGGCCCAGCCCGGCAACCCCAAGAAGCGGCTCTTCCGCCTCGTCGCCGACCGCGCCCTGATCAACCGCATGGGCTTCAACAACGAGGGATCCGAGGCGGTCGCCGCCCGCCTCGCGGCCCGCAACCCGGTCTTCCGGACCGTCGTCGGCGTCAACATCGGCAAGACCAAGGTCGTCCCGGAGGCCGAGGCCGCCGCCGACTACGTGCTCTCCACCGAGCGCCTGGCCCGCCACGCGGACTACCTCGTCGTCAACGTCTCCTCGCCGAACACCCCGGGTCTGCGCAACCTCCAGGCGACGGAGTCGCTGCGCCCGCTGCTCACGGCCGTCCGCGAGGCCGCGGACCGGGCGGTCACCGACCGGCGCGTCCCGCTGCTGGTCAAGATCGCTCCGGACCTGGCGGACGAGGACGTCGACGCCGTCGCCGACCTCGCCCTGGAGCTCGGCCTGGACGGCATCATCGCCACGAACACCACCATCGCCCGCGAGGGGCTGGGCCTGAAGTCCTCCCCGTCCCTGGTGAAGGAGACCGGCGGGCTGTCCGGGGCGCCGGTCAAGGAGCGCTCCCTGGAGGTCCTGCGGCGCCTGTACTCCCGGGTGGGCGACCGGATCGTCCTGGTGGGCGTGGGGGGCATCGAGAACGCCGAGGACGCCTGGCAGCGCATCCTCGCGGGCGCCACCCTGATCCAGGGTTACAGCGCCTTCATCTACGAGGGCCCCTTCTACGCCCGCGCCATCCACAAGGGCCTGGCCGCCCGCCTGGCCAACAGCCCGTACGCGACCCTGGCCGAGGCCGTGGGCGCCGAGACCCGAAAGGCCGCGCTGTGAGCCCCGAGACCCCTGTGATCCCCTTCGGAACCCGTCTGCGCGCCGCCATGGACGCGCGGGGCCCGCTGTGCGTCGGCATCGACCCGCACGCCGCCCTGCTGGCCTCCTGGGGGCTGGACGACGACATCGCGGGCCTGGAGCGGTTCTCCCGCACCGTCGTGGAGGCCCTGGCGGAGGAGGTCGCCGTCTTCAAGCCGCAGGCCGCCTTCTTCGAGCGCTTCGGCTCGCGCGGCGTCGCGGTGCTGGAGAGGACCGTCGCGGACGCGCGCGCTGCCGGGACCCTCGTCGTGATGGACGCGAAGCGCGGCGACATCGGCTCGACGATGGCCGCCTACGCCGCCGCCTTCCTGGACCCGTCCTCGCCGCTGTTCTCGGACGCGCTGACGGTCTCCCCGTACCTCGGTTACGGCTCCCTGAAGCCGGCCGTGGACCTGGCGCGCGAGTCGGGCGCGGGCCTGTTCGTGCTCGCCCTCACCTCGAACCCCGAGGGCGCCGAGGTCCAGCGGGCACTGCGCGAGGACGGCCGCACCATCGGCGCGACGATGCTGGCCCACCTGGCGGCGGAGAACGCCGGAGCCGAGCCGATGGGCTCCTTCGGCGCGGTGGTCGGCGCCACCCTCGGCGACCTGTCCTCCTTCGACCTCGACATCAACGGCCCGCTGCTGGCCCCGGGCATCGGCGCCCAGGGCGCGACGGCCGCCGACCTCCCGGCCGTCTTCGGCCGGGCCGTCGGCAACGTCGTCCCGAACGTGTCGCGGGGCGTTCTGAAGCACGGCCCGGACGCGGCGGCGCTGCGCGCCGCGGCGAAGGGCTTCGCCGACGAGGTCCGCGCGGCCGTCGCCGGGTAGCGCGCCGGGAGTACCCCGGCACCGATGGGGCCGGACCGCTTTTGCCGCGGCCGGCCCCGTCGTCGTTCCCGGGTGGGCAAGGTCACGTACGGCCGTCCCGGGGGCGCGGAATCGAGTGCTCCGCCGGCGCCGCCGACCGGGTCCGTGGCACGGCTTGACGAAATTCGAACGTCTTTCCCCGGACAAAACCGGGGTACTTTGTCCGTGATGTACGGTTCAGTGGAGGCTGACCAGGACTTTTCGTCCGTTCTCGCTGACTGGAGCGGCCTTGGCCGCTAGTCTCCGACCAGAGTGAACGAGCAGCGAACGATTTTTGTCGCTGTTCGGGGGCTCGCCCGGCGTGGTGCCCAAGTGCTCCGTGCCGGTCCGTATCCGACAGTTCGACATCCGAGGTGACGTAGGCGTGGCTCTTCCGCCCCTTACCCCTGAACAGCGCGCAGCAGCGCTCGAAAAGGCCGCCGCGGCTCGCCGGGAGCGGGCCGAGGTGAAGAATCGACTCAAGCACTCCGGCGCCACTCTCCATGACGTCATCAAGATGGGTCAGGAGAACGACGTCATCGGCAAGATGAAGGTCTCCGCCCTTCTGGAGTCGCTGCCCGGCGTCGGCAAGGTCCGCGCCAAGCAGCTCATGGAGCGCCTCGGCATCTCCGAGTCCCGGCGTGTCCGAGGTCTCGGTTCCAACCAGATCGCCTCTCTGGAGCGCGAGTTCGGCGGTAGCAACGCCTGAGGCGTTGCCCGAAGTTCTCCCGGCGTTCTCAGGCAGTCCCGAGAACCTGGATAATCGCTCTATGGCAGCAGAGGTTCGTCCGCGGCTGACCGTGCTCTCCGGCCCCTCGGGGGTCGGCAAGAGCACGGTCGTCGCGCATATGCGCACAGTCCACCCCGAGGTATGGCTCTCGGTGTCGGCCACCACCCGCAAGCCGCGGCCCGGTGAGCGACACGGAGTCCACTACTTCTTCGTCAACGACGACGAGTTCGACAAGCTGATCGCCAACGGCGAGCTGCTGGAGTGGGCCGAGTTCGCGGGCAACCGCTACGGCACACCGCGCGGCGCGGTGCTGGAACGCCTGGACAACGGCGAGCCCGTACTGCTGGAGATCGACCTCCAGGGCGCCCGGCTCGTTCGCGAGTCCAAGCCCGACGCCCAGCTGGTCTTCCTGGCCCCTCCGAGCTGGGACGAACTGGTCCGCCGGCTCACCGGCCGCGGTACCGAGTCCGCGGAGGTCATCGAGCGTCGCCTCGCGACCGCCAAGATCGAACTCGCTGCCGAATCCGAGTTCGACACCACCCTGGTCAACACCTCCGTCGAGGACGTGGCGCGCGAGCTGCTAGCCTTGATGAATGTCGTCTGATCGTTGATCCATCGATCGTTGATCGATTTCATGTCGATCAGCAGTCGGTCAACAGTCGATCAACATCGGATCCACCATGCGGCCAAGCATGTGATCCACCATGTGATCGCGGTCAATACTTGATCGTTTCGATCATTCACCCATCTTCGGAAGGTAGAGCGTGTCCTCTTCCATCACTGCGCCCGAGGGCATCATCAACCCGCCGATCGACGAGCTGCTCGAGGCCACGGACTCGAAGTACAGCCTCGTGATCTACGCGGCCAAGCGCGCGCGTCAGATCAACGCGTACTACTCCCAGCTCGGCGAGGGCCTGCTGGAGTACGTCGGCCCGCTGGTGGACACCCACGTCCACGAGAAGCCGCTTTCGATCGCGCTGCGCGAGATCAACGCGGGTCTGCTGACCTCCGAGGCCATCGAGGCCCCGGCTCAGTAAGGCACCGAGATTCCTTCACCACAGGCCCGGCAGAACATCTGCCGGGCCTGTGGTGTGTCATAGGTCCGACGGGTCTGACGGGTGTCACCGACAGATCGATCCTGAAGGGGAGTGCGTGGTGGGTAAGCCGAAGGTCGTGCTGGGGGTCAGCGGCGGGATCGCCGCCTACAAGGCCTGCGAACTGCTGCGCCGGCTGACCGAGTCCGGACACGACGTACGGGTGGTGCCCACGGCGGCGTCCCTGAACTTCGTCGGCGAGGCGACCTGGGCCGCGCTGTCCGGGAACCCGGCCTCCACGCAGGTCTGGGAGACGGTCCACGAGGTGCCCCACGTGCGCATCGGCCAGTCCGCCGACCTCGTCGTGGTCGCCCCGGCCACCGCCGACATGTTGGCCAAGGCCGCGCACGGGCTGGCCGACGACCTCCTCACGAACACGCTGCTCACGGCCCGCTGTCCGGTCGTCTTCGCACCCGCGATGCACACCGAGATGTGGGAGCACCCCGCCACCCAGGACAACGTCGCCACGCTGCGCCGTCGCGGGGCCCTCGTCATCGAGCCCGCCGTCGGCCGGCTCACGGGCAAGGACACGGGCAAGGGGCGGCTGCCCGACCCCGAGGGGATCTTCGAGGTCTGCCGCACGGTCCTGGCGCGGGGCGTCACCGAGCCGGACCTCGCCGGACGGCACGTCGTGATCAGCGCCGGCGGGACGCGCGAACCCCTGGACCCCGTCCGCTTCCTCGGCAACCGGTCCTCCGGCAAGCAGGGCTACGCCCTCGCCCGCACCGCCGTCGCCCGTGGCGCCCGGGTCACCCTGATCGCCGCCAACACGGCCCTCCCCGACCCGGCCGGCGCGGACGTCGTGCGCGTGGGCACGGCCCTCCAACTGCGCGAGGCGGTGCTCGAGGCGGCCGCCGACGCCGACGCCGTGGTGATGGCGGCGGCCGTCGCCGACTTCCGGCCCGCCCGGTACGCGGACGGGAAGATCAAGAAGCAGGACGGGCGGGAGCCCGAGCCGGTGGCCCTCGTGCGCAATCCCGACGTGCTCGCGGAGATCTCCGCCGAGCGGGCGACGGCCGGACAGATCGTCGTCGGCTTCGCCGCCGAGACCGACGACGTCCTCGCCAACGGCCGCGCGAAGCTCCGCCGCAAGGGCTGTGACCTCCTCGTGGTCAACGAGGTGGGGGAGACCAAGACCTTCGGTTCGGAGGAGAACGAGGCCGTCATCCTCGCCTCCGACGGCACCGAGACGCCGGTTCCCCACGGTCCGAAGGAAGCCCTGGCCGAAATGATCTGGGACCAGGTCGCTCCCCGGCTCGCGCCCGCGCGGGCTCCCCGACCTGCCTGAGCGTCGCCCTTTCCGCGGGCCACCGCGTGCGTCAGAATGGAGTGCCGCAGGTCACATGGCTCCCATAAGGCGAGACGGGTGGTCCGGCAAACGGTGGCGACCGATAAACTGCACCAGGAACGTGATCGGGCGCAGCCCCCGATGTGGTTCCGCCAAATGATCAGCCAGCAGCCGCTGCAACCCCAGGGAGCGTTGTGTCCCGTCGCTTGTTCACCTCGGAGTCCGTGACCGAGGGTCACCCCGACAAGATCGCTGACCAGATCAGCGACACGATCCTCGACGCGCTCCTCACCGAGGACCCCACCTCGCGTGTGGCCGTGGAGACTCTCATCACGACCGGTCTCGTGCACATCGCGGGCGAGGTGACGACCAAGGCGTACGCGCCGATCGCCCAGCTCGTCCGCGAGAAGATCCTCGAAATCGGCTACGACTCCTCGAAGAAGGGCTTCGACGGCGCCTCCTGCGGCGTCTCGGTGTCCATCGGCGCGCAGTCCCCGGACATCGCGCAGGGCGTCGACACCGCCTACGAGAAGCGCGTCGAGGGCGATGAGGACGAGCTCGACAAGCAGGGCGCCGGCGACCAGGGCCTGATGTTCGGCTACGCCTGCGACGAGACCCCCGAGCTGATGCCGCTGCCGATCCACATCGCGCACAAGCTCTCCCGCCGCCTGTCCGAGGTCCGCAAGAACGGGACCATCCCGTACCTGCGCCCCGACGGCAAGACCCAGGTCACCATCGAGTACGACGGGGACAAGGCCGTGCGCCTCGACACCGTCGTCGTGTCCTCGCAGCACGCCGCGGACATCGACCTGGACTCGCTCCTCGCTCCCGACATCCGCGAGTTCGTCGTCGAGCACGTGCTGGCGCAGCTCGTCGAGGACGGCATCAAGCTGGACACCGAGGGCTACCGGCTGCTGGTGAACCCGACCGGTCGCTTCGAGATCGGTGGCCCGATGGGCGATGCCGGCCTCACCGGCCGGAAGATCATCATCGACACGTACGGCGGCATGGC
>NZ_JANFAK020000276.1 GCF_024721315.2 Streptomyces sp. Isolate_45 | reverse complement strand
GGTATCAACTTTTGGCGTTGATTTTTGGCACGCTGTTGAGTTCTCAAGGAACGGACGCTTCCTTTGTACTCACCCTCAGTAACAATTACTGGGGCTTTCCTCCGGGCTTTCGTTCTGTTCTTGCGTTTCCGACTCTATCAGACTCTTTCGGGCCCGATTTCCTCGGTGCTTTCCAGGTCCTGCGCTTTCGCGCTTTTCCTTTCCGGCGGTTCCGACTCTATCAGCGCTTTTCCGCCTCTCCGACCACTCTCCGTTTCGCCGAATGGGCGCACGGAGACACAGAGGAGTTCTGGATCTTTGCTGCTTGAGGAGGAATCCCGTCCAAGGGATGTTCGCGAAATGTTCACGCGGCACGTCCTGGCGGGAGTCACGACAGTACAGGGCGCCCCCTGCTCAGGCAAATCGTTTCACGCGTATGGTCTAGTCCACCGGTCTAGTCCACTAGTCTCCCTGCCAAAGGACCGTCCGAGTCAGGACCAACTTCGGGCGAACCGGTACAGCCCTTGACATATCCTTCTGAAGAGTATGCCGTTCGCGACAGGTAGTGACGGCGACACGATGAAGCCCCACCCCTGGGAGGCCCCCATGACCAGCGTGACGTCCCCACTTGCCGGGACCGCCATCGGACTCGCGGCAGTGCCCGATCCGGTGTTCTCCGGCGCGATGGTGGGACCGGGCACGGCCATCGATCCCGTGCGCGAGCCCTCGGAGGCGGTGTCCCCCGTAGACGGTGTGGTCGTCTCCCTGCACCCGCACGCGTACGTGGTCGTCGACGGTGAGGGCCACGGTGTGCTCACGCACCTCGGCATCGACACCGTCCAGCTCAACGGCGAGGGCTTCGAGCTGCTCGTGAACAAGGGCGACACCGTGACGCGCGGCCAGGGCGTCATCCGTTGGAACCCGGCCGCCGTCGAGCAGGCCGGCAAGTCGCCGATCTGTCCCGTCGTGGCCCTTGAGGCGACGGCGGACTCCCTCTCCGACGTCGTCGAGTCCGGCGACGTGAAGGCCGACGACGCGCTCTTCAGCTGGCGGTAAGCGTCCCCTGCACGGCGGGTCGGACATCCATCGCGGCGGCTGGGGCCGCCGCTCAATCGGAGACGGTGAAATGGAGACAACGCTGCGAGGCGTCGGCGTGAGCCACGGTGTGGCGATCGGCGAGGTCCGGCACATGGGTACGGCGGTTCTCGAACCGCCGGCCAGGCAGATCACCGCGGATGAGGCGGAGCGCGAACAGGGGCGCGCCCGTCAGGCCGTGGAGGCTGTTTCGGCGGACCTGATCGCGCGCGGCCAGCTGGCCGGTGGTGAGGCCCAGCACGTGCTCGAGGCCCAGGCGATGATCGCCACGGACCCCGAGCTGATGGCGGACGTGGACCGGCGGATCGCCGTCGGCAGCACCGCCGAGCGGGGCATCTACGACGCGTTCGCCGCCTACCGCGACCTGCTGGCCGGTGCCGGCGAGTACATGGCGGGCCGGGTGGCCGACCTGGACGACGTGCGCAACCGGATCGTCGCGCGTCTGCTGGGCGTGCCGATGCCCGGTGTTCCGGACAGTGACGAGCCGTACGTACTGATCGCCCGGGACCTGGCGCCCGCCGATACCGCGTTGCTCGACCCGGCGCTGGTCCTCGGTTTCGTCACCGAGGAGGGTGGGCCGACCAGCCACAGCGCGATCCTCGCGCGGGCGCTGGGTGTGCCGGCCATCGTGGCGCTGCCGGGTGCCGGTGAGATCGCCGAGGGCACCCTGATCGCCGTGGACGGCAGCACGGGTGACCTGTTCGTGGACCCGACCGCCGAGAAGCGGGCCGAGCTGGAGGCCTCGGCCGCCGAGCGCAAGGCGGCCCTCGCGGCCTCGTCCGGTCCCGGCGCGACGTCCGACGGTCACAGGGTGCCCCTGCTCGCCAACGTCGGCGGTCCGGGTGACGTGCCGGCGGCCGTCGAGGCCGGGGCCGAGGGTGTGGGTCTGTTCCGCACCGAGTTCCTGTTCCTGGACGACAGCAAGAAGGCGCCGTCCGAGGAGAAGCAGATCGAGTCCTACCGCAAGGTGCTCGAAGCCTTCCCCGAGGGCCGGGTCGTCGTGCGCGTCCTGGATGCCGGCGCCGACAAGCCGCTGGACTTCCTGACCCCGGCCGACGAGCCGAACCCGGCGCTCGGCGTGCGCGGGCTGCGGGCGCTGCTGGACCACCCGGACGTACTGCGTACGCAGCTCACCGCGCTGGCCAGGGCCGCCGAGGGACTGCCGGTCTACCTTGAGGTCATGGCCCCGATGGTGGCCGACCGGGCCGACGCCAAGGCGTTCGCGGACGCGTGCCGCGAAGCCGGTCTGCGGGCGAAGTTCGGTGCGATGGTGGAGATCCCCTCCGCCGCGCTCCGGGCGCGCTCGATCCTGCAGGAGGTCGAGTTCCTGTCCCTGGGGACGAACGACCTCGCGCAGTACGCCTTCGCCGCCGACCGTCAGGTCGGCGCCGTCTCGCGGCTGCAGGACCCCTGGCAGCCCGCGCTGCTCGACCTGATCGCGATGTCCGCGGACGCCGCGAAGGCCGAGGACAAGAGCTGCGGTGTCTGTGGCGAGGCCGCCGCCGACCCGCTGCTGGCCTGTGTGCTGACGGGTCTGGGTGTCACCTCCCTGTCGATGGGTGCCGCGTCCATTCCGTACGTGCGGGCGACGCTGGCCAAGTACACGCTCGCGCAGTGCGAGCGTGCCGCGGCCGCGGCACGGGCCGCGGACAGTGCCGAGGAGGCCCGTGTGGCCGCCCAGGCGGTGCTGTCCGGGGAGTAGCCGGACGGTTGGATCGCGGTCGAGGGGCCTTCGCCGGTGGCGAGGGCCCCTCGGCCTTTCAGTGGTGGGGGCCCGGCACGTCCGCCTCGTAGCCCGGGCAGTACTCGACGCCCGGTTCGGGGGCGACGGGCTCGCCCGTGTCGGCGTCCGTGCAGTAGGCGTCGAAGACGGCGGCCGCGGTGAGGGCGACCAGGCGGCCCCGGTCGAGGCGCCATCCGTGGACCCGGTCGCGGAAGCCGTCGGTGGTGCTGCGGAGCACGAGTCCCCCGGCGCCGCCCAGGGCCAGTCCGGCGGCGAGGACGGTCACGAAGTCGAGGCTGTCGCGGGCCTGCGTCCGGGCCGGGCCCGGTGGGTCGCCGGTGATCTCCGCGTGCAGAACGACGACGAGCTGTTCCTGTTCGGTCGGGATGCTGCAGACGAGGTGGTGGTGGCCCGGTCCGGCGCCGGCGAGGAGGCGGTCGAGCACCCCCGCGGCCCGTTCGAAGGAGGCCTGCCCGATGTCCTGCCCGCAGTCCGCGCACGTGCCGACGCCGGTGAGCAGCATGGAGGCGCACTCCCAGGTCGCCTGCCGGACGGCTTCGTCCACGAGGAGCGGTACGAGTTCCTCGATGGGTTGGCCGGTGTACGGCAGGGCCGGTCCGCCGCCGGCGAGTTCGGCGGTGAACCGCGTACGGGTCCGGGCGGTGTCGGGGTCGAGCTCGTGTTCCGCGCAGTAGTCGGCGTACTCCTCGGGGTCGAAGAGGGCGACGGTGGTGTGGATGCCCTGGGCGGCGAGGGACTTCAGGAGCGCGTCGACCTGCCGGAGGTAGTCGCCGTAGTCGTCGTGGTGGTCGAAGGCGAAGCTGCGGTAGTCCCGCATGGCCGCGAAGTCCCCGGGGTCGGCGAGGAGGCCGACGGTGCTGGGGACCTCGCGGCGCAGACCGCGGCGGCGGGAGATCCGTTTGCGGGGCGGAGTGCCCGATGTGGTGCCCGATGGTCCGGTGTGGTGCGTGCCTGACATGGTTTCCCCCTGAGTGGCGTGACGTTCTGCTCACTCAGCGTAACGACGGGCACTGACATCGGGTCCCGGTCAGCCGCGGGTGCGGCCGAGGTCCTCGTAGAAGGCGAGGAGGTCGGGTCGGTCGACGGAGCCCGGGTTGACGGCCTTGGCGAGGGGGGTGCCCTGGAGGAGGCGCTTGACGGGGACCTCGATGCGCTTGCCGGTGAGGGTGTGGGGGACGGCGGGGACCTCGATGACCTCGTCGGGGACGTGGCGCGGGGAGAGTTGCTCGCGGATGGTGCCGGCGATCTTCTTGCGCAGGGCCTCGTCGAGGGTGGCACCCGGGGCGAGGTGGACGAAGAGCGGCATCCAGTAGCCGCCGTTCGGCTCTTCCAGGCCGATGACCAGGGATTCCTTGATCTCGGGGAGGCGTTCGACGGCTTCGTAGATGTCGGCGGAGCCCATCCGGACGCCCTGCCGGTTCAGGGTGGAGTCGGAGCGGCCGTGGATGATGACGGATCCGTGGTCGGTGAGGGTGATCCAGTCCCCGTGGCGCCAGACGCCGGGGAACATCTCGAAGTAGCTGTCGCGGTAGCGGCTGCCGTCGGGGTCGTTCCAGAAGTGGATCGGCATGGAGGGCATGGGGGCCGCGACGACGAGTTCGCCGACCTCCCCGGTGACGGGTTTGCCGGAGTGGTCCCAGGCCTGGAGGTCGGTGCCCAGGCAGGCGGCCTGGAGTTCGCCGATGTGGACGGGCAGGGTGGGGACGGCGCCCGCGAAGCAGCTGCAGACGTCGGTGCCGCCGCTGACGGAGGCGATCCACAGGTCTTCGGCGACCTCGTCGTGGAGCCAGCGGAAGCCGTCGGGCGGCAGCGGGGAGCCGGTGGTGGCGACGCACTTGAGGGCGGAGAGGTCGAAGTCCCGGGCGGGGTGCACCTCGGCCTTCTTGCAGGCCATGACGTAGGCG
Organism: Streptomyces sp. Isolate_45; assembly: GCF_024721315.2. Taxonomy (GTDB): domain Bacteria; phylum Actinomycetota; class Actinomycetes; order Streptomycetales; family Streptomycetaceae; genus Streptomyces. The sequence continues at coordinate 1,794 of NZ_JANFAK020000276.1, read as the reverse complement.
GCGGAGGTGCCGTACAGGGTGGCGCGGGTGCGTTCGGCGATGCGCCACTGGGCGCCGGTGTCGGGATAGCCGGGGCTGCCGTCGTAGAGGACGACGGTGGTTCCCGTGAGCAGGCCGGAGACGAGGAAGTTCCACATCATCCAGCCGGTGGAGGTGTACCAGAAGAACCGGTCGTCGGGGCCGAGGTCGCAGTGCAGCCCCAGTTGCTTGAGGTGTTCGAGGAGGATCCCGCCCTGGGACTGGACGATGGCCTTGGGGGCGCCGGTCGTGCCGGAGGAGTAGAGGATCCACAGCGGGTGGTCGAAGGGGACGGGCTCGAAGACGGGTTCGGCGTCGCCCGAGGTGAGGTCCGCCCAGGTGAGGGTGGATTCGGGGGCGGGCGTGCCGAGGAGGGGGATGTGGACGACGGCGCGCAGGGAGGGGAGTTCGGCGCGCAGTTCGGCGACGGTGTCGCGGCGGTCGTGCTGCTTGCCGCCGTAGCGGTAGCCGTCGACGGTGAAGAGGACGACGGGTTCGACCTGCTGGAAGCGGTCGAGGACGCTGCGGGCGCCGAAGTCGGGGGCGCAGGAGGTCCAGACCCCGCCGACCGCGGCGGTGGCGAGGAAGGCGACGACCGCTTCCGGGATGTTGGGGAGGTAGCCGCTGACGCGGTCGCCGGGGCGGACGCCGAGGGCGCGCAGTTCGGCGGCGAGCGATCCGACCTGGCGGCGGAGCTCGGCCCAGCCGAGGGGGGTGGGCTCGTGGGTCTCGTCCACGGAGAGCAGGGCCGGGTCCGCGGCGCGGGCGGGGTCCTCGGCGGCGCGCAGGGCGTGCTCGGCGTAGTTGAGGGTGGATCCGGTGAACCATCGGGCGCCGGGCATGGAGCGGTCGGCGAGGACCTGCTCGTAGGGGGTGGTGAACCGTACGTCGAACCATTCGGCGACGGCCTGCCAGAAGACGTCGAGCTCGTCGACGGACCAGCGGTGCAGTGCGGGGTAGCCGCCGTCGGCGGGAGCGCCGAACCGTTCGGCCGCCCAGGCCTGGAAGGCGGTGATCCGGGCCGCTGCGATCCGGTCGGGGGCCGGGGACCAGAGGGGTTCCGGCTGGGTGGCTGAGGTCATGGGTCGGCTCCCGGTCAAGTCTGTGGCTCGCGCTTCGTGTGCGTACGGTGCCACCGCGGCGTGGGTGTTCGCGCGACGGCTCACAGGGACGATGCCATGTGATCGACATACGCACCAGAGCTGTCCTGTGCGGTCGGGGTCGGTCCCGCCGCGGGTGAACGGCAGCTGAACGCCGCCCGCGCGGCCCGGGGCCGGTGGCAGGGTGATCCGCATGGACGGTAGTGATCTGGTGCGTGCGGTGAAAGAGATCGGTACGGCGCGCGGGCGGCGCGCCTGGCGCTCGGCCTTGCGCCATCGCCGGACCGACGCGGTGGCCCTGCCGCGGCGGGGTGCGGAGCGGGCGCGGGTGCCGGGGCTGCTGGTGGGGACGCGGGCGCTGCCGGGCGGGGGCGTGCTGCGGTTCGCGCGGTCCGAACTGCTGGTGCGGGTGACCGTGGGCGGGGCGGTGTTCTGGGGCTGGGACGGGGCGGAGCCGGGGCCGTCGTACGCGGTGGTGGGCGGTGGGCCGGAGCCCGATCCCCGGGCGGTGCTGGAGCCGGACACCGGGGGCGGCTGGCGGGTGGTGTCGGAGCGGGTGACGGTGGCGGTGTCCCGGCACGGGGCGCTGGAGGTGCGCACGCCGGGCGGGGCCGTGCTGCGGCGGGAGTTGCCGCCGCGCTGGTGGGACCCGGTGGGGGCCGGCGGGGCGGGCGCG
>NZ_JANFAK020000275.1 GCF_024721315.2 Streptomyces sp. Isolate_45 | reverse complement strand
CCCGGGTGGGGCCGAGGCAGGGCTGGCCCCGGGTGGGGCCGAGGCAGGGCTGGCCCCGGGTGGGGCCGGGGCGGGACCAGAGCGGGACCGGGGCGGGGCCGGAAACCGGGGCGGGGCCAGGGCGGGCGGGGCCGGGACTGGCGGGGCCAGGGCGGGCGGGGAGCGGCGGGGCGGGGCGCCAGGGTGAGGGGCCAGGGCCCGGGGCACGGCTCAGGAGCCCACCCGGGGTTCGAGGGTGAGAGGCGGTTGGGCGGCGTCCCCGGCCTTGGCCGCTGCCGCCCGGGGGGGCGAGGCGCCGCCCCGTGCCTGGTCCCCACGCCGGGCCCCCGGGGCCCCGCACTCCCGCTCAGGGGGCCAGGGGGCCAGGGGGCACGACCATTCACCCCCGGCACGGTGAGGGCAGCGCTCCGCCCCCTGGCCCCCACCAGCCCGGGCGCGGGGCAGAGACTCCTCCCAGCCCCTCCTCCGGACCTCCGCCAGGGCGCCCGCCGGCACCGGCCCGCAGCACCGGCGCCGCCCGGCCTCCGCCCGCCCGCCCGCCGCCAAGGAGCGCGACGCCCGCCCAAGGCCCAGCGACGACCCCGAGAGACACCGCCGTGCCCCCGAGCCCACCGGCACCCTCCACCGCAGGCCCCCACGGCACCACCCCGCGCCGGCCCCGGCCCCGTCCGCCTCCGCCCGCCACCCGCCACCCGCCGCCCGCCGCCCGCCGCCCGCCGCCAAAGAGCCCAACACCCACCCAAGGCCCAGCAACGACCCCGAGAGACACCGCCGTGCCCCCGAGCCCACCGGCACCCTCACCGCAGGCCCCCGCGCCGGCGCGCCCGCTCCCGCCCGCCGTCACGAAGCGCAACGCCCACCCCGCGCCCGGGAAGTGGGCCACCACCCGCACAGGCCCCATCACCCCAGGGGCCCGGCCCGTCCCCTGCCCTGCCCTGCCCCGGGCAACAAAAAGGGGCGGCCCCGGGACTCGAAAGTCCCGGGGCCGCCCCTTCGCCCTGCTACCAGCGGCTAGCGCCTACGCACCCTTGGAGAGGTCCGGGCCCGAGCCCGTCGCCTCGATCGGGGGGAGGTCGGGCAGCGCCGACTTCTCCTCGCCGCGGAAGGTGAACTTGGCTTCCTCGCCCTCACCCTCCACGCCGACGACCACGATGTGACCGGGACGCAGCTCGCCGAAGAGGATCTTCTCCGACAGCAGGTCCTCGATCTCGCGCTGAATGGTCCGGCGCAGCGGGCGCGCACCCATGATCGGGTCGTAGCCGCGCTTGGCCAGGAGCATCTTCGCGTCACCGCTGAGCTCGATGCCCATGTCGCGGTCCTTGAGACGCTCGTCCACCTTGGCGATCATCAGGTCGACGATCTGGATGATGTCTTCCTGCGTGAGCTGGTGGAAGACGACCGTGTCGTCGACGCGGTTGAGGAACTCGGGCCGGAAGTGCTGCTTGAGCTCTTCGTTGACCTTCGCCTTCATCCGGTCGTAACCGGTCTTGGTGTCGCCCTGGGCGGCGAAGCCCAGGTTGAAGCCCTTGGAGATGTCCCGCGTACCCAGGTTGGTCGTCATGATGATGACCGTGTTCTTGAAGTCCACGACCCGGCCCTGGGAGTCGGTCAGGCGACCGTCCTCCAGGATCTGGAGAAGGGAATTGAAGATATCCGGGTGCGCCTTCTCGACCTCGTCGAAGAGGACGACGGAGAACGGCTTCCGGCGGACCTTCTCGGTCAGCTGGCCGCCCTCTTCGTAGCCCACGTAGCCGGGAGGCGAACCGAAGAGACGCGAAACCGTGTGCTTCTCGCTGAACTCCGACATGTCGAGGGAGATCAGCGCGTCCTCGTCACCGAAGAGGAATTCGGCGAGCGTCTTGGAGAGCTCGGTCTTACCGACACCGGACGGGCCGGCGAAGATGAACGAGCCACCGGGACGCTTCGGGTCCTTCAGACCCGCACGGGTGCGGCGGATGGCCTGGGAGAGCGCCTTGATGGCGTCCTTCTGGCCGATGACGCGACGGTGGAGCTCGTCCTCCATGCGCAGGAGGCGGGAAGACTCCTCCTCCGTGAGCTTGAAGACGGGAATGCCGGTCGCGGTCGCGAGGACTTCGGCGATGAGCTCGCCGTCGACCTCGGCGACGACGTCCATGTCGCCGGCCTTCCATTCCTTCTCGCGCTTGGCCTTCGCGGCGAGCAGCTGCTTCTCCGAATCACGGAGCGAAGCCGCCTTCTCGAAGTCCTGGGAGTCGATGGCCGACTCCTTGTCGCGGCGCACGCCCGCGATCTTCTCGTCGAACTCGCGGAGGTCCGGCGGCGCGGTCATCCGACGGATGCGCATCCGGGAGCCGGCCTCGTCGATCAGGTCGATCGCCTTGTCCGGCAGGAAGCGGTCCGAGATGTACCGGTCCGCCAGCGTCGCCGCCTGGACGAGGGCCTCGTCCGTGATGGAGACGCGGTGGTGGGCCTCGTAGCGGTCGCGCAGACCCTTGAGGATCTCGATCGTGTGGGGGAGGGAAGGCTCCGCCACCTGGATCGGCTGGAAGCGGCGCTCAAGGGCCGCGTCCTTCTCGAGGTGCTTGCGGTACTCGTCCAGCGTGGTGGCACCGATGGTCTGGAGCTCACCACGGGCCAGCATGGGCTTCAGGATGCTGGCGGCGTCGATCGCGCCCTCGGCGGCGCCCGCACCCACGAGGGTGTGGAGCTCGTCGATGAACAGGATGATGTCGCCGCGGGTGCGGATCTCCTTGAGGACCTTCTTCAGGCGCTCCTCGAAGTCACCGCGGTAGCGGGATCCCGCCACCAGCGCACCCAGGTCCAGGGTGTAGAGGTGCTTGTCCTTGAGGGTCTCGGGCACCTCGCCCTTGACGATCGCCTGGGCCAGGCCCTCGACGACGGCGGTCTTGCCGACGCCGGGCTCGCCGATGAGGACCGGGTTGTTCTTGGTCCGGCGGGACAGCACCTGCATGACCCGCTCGATCTCCTTCTCGCGCCCGATGACCGGGTCGAGCTTGGATTCGCGGGCAGCCTGCGTGAGGTTGCGGCCGAACTGGTCGAGGACGAGCGAGGTCGAGGGGGTTCCCTCGGCCGGGCCGCCTGCCGTGGCCGACTCCTTGCCGCCTCCGGTGTAGCCGGAAAGCAGCTGGATGACCTGCTGCCGGACCCTGTTGAGATCGGCTCCCAGCTTCACGAGGACCTGGGCGGCGACGCCCTCGCCCTCGCGGATCAGGCCGAGCAGGATGTGCTCGGTGCCGATGTAGTTGTGGCCGAGCTGGAGGGCCTCGCGGAGCGAAAGCTCCAGGACCTTCTTCGCCCGCGGGGTGAAGGGGATGTGGCCGGACGGGGCCTGCTGCCCCTGACCGATGATCTCCTCAACCTGCTGGCGAACAGCCTCGAGCGAAATCCCGAGGCTCTCCAGGGCCTTAGCGGCGACACCCTCACCCTCGTGGATCAAGCCCAGGAGGATGTGCTCGGTGCCGATGTAGTTGTGGTTGAGCATCCGGGCTTCTTCCTGAGCCAGGACGACAACCCGCCGCGCGCGGTCGGTGAACCTCTCGAACATCGTTTATCGCTCCTCAGAGCGGTCGGGCAGTTCGGGGTCGGTCCCCGCCCTGTCCTACCGCATGCTAGTCCCGTGAGGCGGGACAGCTCATTCCAACTGCCGACATCCGTCCACGGCTCACCCCCACATCGGTGAGGAAAACCGGCTGTAAGAGCCGACTACTGCTCCAACCCGATCCTGCGAGACGATGTTCCCGCAGGCCAGGCAGATACCCGTCACACGTGTACGCCGATGGCGAACGGAAGCCGCCCAAATCAGCGTGTCGCCCCGATCCACTAGGAATGTCTTACCCGTAAGGACTGACACTCCATGCCGGTGGGCACCGTTCCCTCCGCTACGGGCGAACACGCTTGTGTCCCGAATGTGGGACTCCACTCTGCGGACGTTTACGTTCCGCATTGTTTCCGGCGCACTGCGTAACCCCGGAGCGTTCCGCGGAGTTGCTCGGGCATGGCCGTCAGCTCCGCCAGCTCCATCAGCTCCGTCGGTGTGCCGCCGCCCCGCGTCCCGGCCGAGCGGGACGCGTCGTGCGCCCCGTGGTCCCAGTGGTACGAGCGCGTCCTCGGCTGGCAGCTCGCCGTCGGGTCTCCCGCACAGCTCGTCACCGGCGTCCGGTTCGACGTGCTGGAGCTACCGGCGGACGCCGGGGCCGAGGTGCTGCGCAGGCCCGTGCCCACCGGTCCGGTGGCACTGGTGGGACGCAGGATGCGCTTCCTGGTCGCTCCGGGCTCCGCCGACGAGCTGGAGGGACTGCTCGACTGGCTGGAGTGGGGCGGGGTGCCCCTCGACCTCACCGCCGTGGGTACCGGGGGCAGGATCGCCGCTCCCGTACCGCCGGGGTGGCCCCAAAGCCCTCGGGGGGCCGCCGTCTGGCTGCGGCCCCCCGAGCTGGGGTGCGAGGCATCGCTGCCGTCCCTGCCCGCTCCCGGGCAGGGCACCGGTTCCGGACGGAGCTCCGGTCCCGGTCTCGTACGACTGGTGGCCGCGGCGGCGACGGAATGCCACCGCGCCCGCCTGTGGCGGCGTACGCCTCAGCCCCTGGCTTCGTAGGCCTCTCGGATCTCGGCCGGAACGCGGCCTCGATCGTTCACGCTGAGACCCTGGGCCTTGGCCCACGCGCGGATCTCGGCGGTGTCCGGGCTGCCGGAGGAAGCCGCGGCGCGGCCCTTCGTGCGGCCGGCGGACGCGCGCCCGCCGGTGCGGCGGCCGCTCTTGGCGTACGGGTCGAGCAGCCCGCGGAGCTTTTCAGCGTTGGCGGTGGTGAGGTCGATCTCGTAGGTCTTGCCATCCAGAGCGAACGTCACGGTCTCGTCCGCCTCGCCACCGTCGAGGTCGTCGACAAGAAGGACCTGAACCTTCTGTGCCACCGGATTTCCTTTCATCGAAAATGCAGTACGCGGAAAGGAAACCGCTTTTGCCAGGAAAACACAAACCCCCGGTGAGAGGTTCAGGACCTCAACAAGGCGGGAAACGTGCGCGATTCGGACATAGGCCACAGGGCCCCGGGCCCCTGAAAAAGCCGCTGTGATCGTTCACAGGTGCAGAAGCATCCGACTGTTGCCCAAGGTGTTCGGCTTCACTCGTTCGAGACCGAGGAACTCGGCGACACCCTCGTCATAGGAACGCAGGAGCTCCATGTAGACATCGGTCTCGACCGGGGTCTCGCCGATCTCGACGAAGCCGTGCTTCGCGAAGAAGTCCACTTCGAAGGTCAGGCAGAATACCCGGCTCACCCCGAGCCGACGGGCCGTCTCCAACAACTTGGCGAGCACCTGGTGCCCGACGCCGGCGCCCTTCAAGTCGCGGTCGACGGCGAGTGTGCGGACTTCCGCGAGGTCTTCCCACATGACGTGGAGAGCCCCGCACCCCACGACCTGCCCGTCATCGTCGCGTTCCGCGACCCAGAACTCCTGGATGTCCTCGTAAAGGACCACGGGGGCTTTGTCGAGGAGGATCCGCTGCTGCACGTACTGGTCGAGCAGGCGGCGCAACGCCGGAACATCACGGGTGCGCGCACGGCGGATGGTCACTGTTTTCACGTCTGCGGTGGAAAGCTCTCCCATACCCGGACGTTATCGCCCCGGCTCGGGTTCCGGCGCGCCGGACTCCCCTTCCGGTTCGGCGGGGGCGGGTGCCGGCTCGGGATCCGCGGGAGTCCCGGCGTCATCGTGCTGAACCACGCGCATGGCGTCGCGGAGGGCTTCGCGCTGTTCCTGGGACATCATGCCGAAGAAGGCGACGAGAGCGGCGGCCGGGCTGTCACTGGTCGACCAGGCTTCGTTCATCAGTGCGGCCGAGTAGGCGGCGCGGGTGGAGACCGCCGTATATCGATAGGCGCGGCCTTCGGCTTCCCGGCGGACCCAGCCCTTCTGATGGAGATTGTCCATAACCGTCATGACCGTGGTGTACGCGATGGACCGTTCCTGCTGGAGGTCTTCCAGGACTTCCCGAACGGTGACCGGGCGGTTCCACTGCCACACCCGCGTCATGACTGCGTCTTCGAGTTCTCCCAAGGGGCGAGGCACAACAGCACGATAGTGCGGGATCGTCCGAATTGCCCGACCATTCGTCGGGCAACGCGCGGCAAAACCGGTCGGGCGGCTCTCGCCGGCGCTCCTGCCGCGGCCGGTCGGGCCGCGGCCGGCGCCGCTACTTCTGCGGCTGCTTGGCGGCCTCGGCGCGGGCGATCACGGCGTCGACGGCGGCGTCTTCCTTGTTCTTGTTGGCACCGCCCTGGCTCTTCACGATCGTCACGACGAGAGCGATGAAGAACGCGGCCATCACGACGGGGGGCACGAGCGCGGATACGTAGTCCATGCCCCCAGCGTAGCCAGTGCCGAAGGCGGAAGGGTTTGCCGGGTCGCGGTGTCCGACGCGGTGCTCCGCGGGGCGGAGCCGCGCCTCGTACCGGACGTACCGCCGCGGTCCGGCGACGCGGCGG
>NZ_JANFAK020000274.1 GCF_024721315.2 Streptomyces sp. Isolate_45 | reverse complement strand
GCGCGGGGGGGGGGGCGGGCGCGCCGCCCCCCCCCCCCCCCCCCCCCCACCCCCAAAAAAGAAACCCGGGCCCCCCCCCCCCCCCCCCCCCCCCCCCCCCCCCCCCCCCCCGCCGGCGACGGTCGTCATCAGTGCCGAGAACGTACGGGAGCTCGCGCGCCCGGCGCTCTTCGCCGTGGACGCGGAGGTCGTCGCGAGCGGCCTGCCGGTATCGGTCCCGGCCGGTGCCGGGCCCGGCTGACCACCGCCGCCGCGCTCCTACCGGCCTGGCCGGAGCCGGTCGTTCCGTCAGGGGCGGGCCGCAGGGTCAGGCCGCCGGGGCGCCCAGGGTGCCGAGCGGGTCGTCCAGCACCGGCTGCCACGCCAGCTCCGCCGCCCCGACCAGGCTGTTGTGGTCGAGGGTGCACGGCAGGATCGGCACGCCCCCGCTGCGCCCCCACAGGCTGCGGTCCGCGACCACCGCGCGCAGCCGCTCGGGATCGGCGTGGAGCAGTTCCCGGTGCAGTCCGCCCAGGATGATCCGGTCCGGGTTCAGGATGTTGACCAGGCCCGCCAGCCCGAGGCCGAGCCGGTCGATCAGTTCCTCCGAGGCGGCCCGGACCGCCGGGTCCGCGTACTCGGCGCGCAGCAGGTCGCGGGCCTGCTGGAGCAGTGACACCTCCGGACCGGGCGTGCGGCCCGCCGCCGTGAGGAAGGCCAGCGGGTCGGCCTCCACGTCCAGGCAGCCCCGGCTGCCGCAGTGGCAGGCCCGCCCCTCCGGGTTCACGGTCAGGTGGCCGACCTCCAGGGCCAGGCCCGCGCTGCCGCTGTGCAGCCGGCCGTCGAGGACCAGCGCCCCGCCCACGCCCCGGTGACCGGTGGCCACGCACAGCAGGTGCTGCGCGCTGCGGCCCGCGCCGTGCCGGTGCTCGGCGAGCGCGGCGAGGTTGACGTCGTTGCCGGTCAGGGCCGGTCCGTCGATCCCGGCAGCCTTCACGCACTCGGCGAAGATGGCCCGTACGGGAGAACCCGCCGGCCAGGCCAGGTGGAGCGGGTTGAGTGCCGTTCCGTCGGGTTCCGCGACCGCCGAGGGCACCGCGAGGCCCGCGCCGACGCAGCGCCGCCCGGACTCGACGAGCAGCGCGGCGCCCGCCTCGACGACCGCGCCGAGGACCTGCGCCGGGTCGGCGGAGACGGTGACCTTGCCGGGGGCGGTGGCCACGATCCGCCCACCGAGGCCCACCAGGGCTGCCCGGAACCCGTCCGAGTGAACCTGTGCGGCCAGCGCCACGGGACCGTTCTCCTCGACCGCCAGCCGGTGCGAGGGGCGGCCCTGGGCGCCGCTTGCCCCGCCGGGGCGGGAATCGACCCGGATCAGGCCGAGGGCCTCCAGTTCGGCGGCGACCGCGCCGGCGGTGGCGCGGGTGACCCCGAGCTCGGCCGTCAGGACGGCCCGGGTCGGCGCGCGGCCGGTGTGGACGAGTTCCAGCGCCGGGCCGAGGGCGCTGCGGCCCCGCTCCAGTTTGGTCCTCGTGGAAGCGGTCGAGGCCGTGGAGGTCGCAGGCTCCGTGGACACCGCGGTCACCGTGGTCGCATCCCCCACCCGCGGCGGGGCCCCGTTGCCGTTCATGACATGGATCCTCGCATGATCGGGAGGTACCGGACGCCCGTCTACGGTCCGAGGCCGCCGACCCGCAGTGTGATGTTCAGCCGCCCGTCGAGGCCGAGGCCGGGCGGCGCGGTACCGGGCAGGACCTTCGGCACCCCGTGGTAGGCCCGTCGGCTCGGTCCACCGAAGACGAACAGGTCCCCGCTGCGCAGCGGAACGTCCCGGAACGGACGTCCGCGCGAGGAGGTGGTGCCGAAGCGGAAGAGGCACGAATCACCCAGGCTGAGCGAGACGACGGGGGCCCGCGACTTCTCCTCGGCGTCGCGGTGCATGCCCATGCGGGAGTCACCGGCGTAGAGGTTGATCAGGGCGATGTCGTACTCCTCCACCTGCTCCGGCGGCGTCCCGTAGGCCTCCGACACCGCGCGCCGTCCGAGTTCGGCCAGCCACCGCGGCATCGGCTTCACGGGCGCCCCGTCCCCGTCGACGGCGGTGCGCGCGTAGCCGTACGGGTACCAGTGCAGCCCGAGGCAGACCTGGCGGGCGCTCATCGTCCCGCCGCCCGGGGTGTGCACGGTCCGCAGTCCCGCGGGCGGCCGGGCCCACTCCCGGCAGGCTGCGAGCAACTCCCGCTGGGCCCGCGGGCCGAGCCAGTCCGGCAGGTGGACGGCGCCCGGGGCGATCTCGGCGCGCTCGCGCGGGAAGAGTTCTCCATCCATGTACCCCATGGTGCGACCTGCCGGCAGACTCCGGGGCATGAAGATCAGCGAGTACGTCGAAACGCTGGCCCGGGAGGGCGAACTGCTCGCCGGGACGGCCGAGCGGGCGGGTACGGACGCACCGGTTCCCACCTGTCCGTCGTGGCGGGTCACCGACCTGCTGCGGCACACCGGATCGGTGCACCGCTGGGCGACCGGCTACGTCACGGACGCCCAGGTGGAACCACGGCCGTTCCCCGATGCGCCGGAACTGGCCGGGCCGGAGCTCCTCGCCTGGTTCCGCGAGGGACACGGGACGCTGGTGGACGCGCTGACGAACGCCCCGGACGACGTCCTGTGCTGGACGTTCCTGCCCACGGCGCCGCCGTCGCCGCTGGCGTTCTGGGCGCGGCGCCAGGCGCACGAGACGACCGTGCACCGCTTCGACGCGGAGGCCGCGCGGGACATCGCGTTCTCACCGGTGGCACCCGAGTTCGCGGAGGACGGGGTCGACGAGCTGCTGACCGGCTTCCACGCCCGGCCCCGCAGCCGCGTGCGGACCGATGAACCCCGGGTGCTGCGGATCCGGGCCGTCGACACCGGCGCGGCGTGGACGGTGCACCTCTCCCGGGAGCCGGCCCGCGCGGTGCGGGGCGACACCGCGGACCGGGTGGACTGCGAGGTGGCCGGCGAGGCGGCGTGGCTGTACGCGGCCCTTTGGAACCGGCTCCCGCTGATGGGCCCGGGGGTGACCGGCGACGTGTCGCTGGCCCGGCTCTGGAGCGACACGGCCGGCATCTGAGCCGGCCGCCCCGGCGGCCCGGGGCACGACGACCCGCCGGGGCCGCCGCCCCGGGCACGACGGCGGGGGCGGGGCCGGTCTCCGTCCCGTCCCGCGCGACGGCGTACGGGTACGCGGCGTACGGGTCCGCGGAGACTTCGGGGCAGACACCCTTGAGGGACCCTTGTCACCCGGCGTGCACGCTGTGAGACTGCCCGTATGGGGTATCGGACACAGGCGGAACGGGACGCGGCCACCGTCGAGATCGGCTACGCCTTCACCAGCGCGTGCTTCGCCGCCGTCCTGGTGTTCGGGGCGGTGTACGGGGTGGCGCCGGCCCTGGGCCTCTCTCCTGCCGCGCACCGGACACTGGCGGTGGCGGCCGGGGTGCTGGCCTCGGTGGTGTTCCTGATGCGCGTGACCCACGTGCTGTGGCGCTTCGGACGCCGACGGTCGGAGAGCGCACAGGACCCTTCCGAACCCTGAGCGACAGGCCCTTGGGCCGGATCGTTTCAGCCGAGGGTGGCGGCGTGTTCGGTCTGGCTGCGGTACCGCCAGGCGGGACCGGTGTTCCAGGGGTTGGGCATCACCGTGTCCGTCGCGTAGGCGTAGCCGGCTCCCCGTTCGAAGGCCGTGCGCAGGGTGTCCTTCATCGTCGCCTCGTCGGGGACGTCGTGGACGAGGTGCCAGAACGCGGTGCCGCTCGGGTCGTACTCGGATCCGCCCCGGTAACCGGTGCGGGCGTTGAACACGTTGCCGCCGAGCCAGCCGCCGGAGGTGTACGCCGCGTAGGTGTCCTCGTAGGTCACGAACGTGTCGGCGGTGCGGTGGCCGGGCTCCAGGTAGCAGTCGGCGATGGCCGTGCCCGGATTGTTGACGACCAGGTCGGGCGCGTTCGGGTCGACGGCGTGCATCGACTCCTGGACGTAGCGGCGCAGTTCGGCGTAGTAGTCGCGGGTGGCGTTGCCGGGGCCGCAGTCGCGGCTGACGACGTCGAAGAAGATCCCGTCGACGTGGAGGCGGCCGTCGCCGCCGTCGGCGGGTCTCAGGTAGTTGTCGACGGAGGCCTTCGCGGCAGCGATGTCCCGGTTGCCGTGGTCGGTGTGGACGTAGCCGAGGACCTTCGTCCGCTCCCCGGTGGCGGTGACCCCGGCGCGCAGGGCGTCGGCGCGGGCCCGCCAGGGCCCGTCGAAGGGGGAGTCGCCGTTGCCGGGGTTGAGGACGACGACGGTGGCGGCCGGCCCGGTGGCGGTGAGGTCGGTCAGCATCCGGTCGTCGGACCAGACGTAGGCGGGGACCGCGATGTCCAGGCCCCGCACCCCGGGCAGCCGGGGCGTGGGGGTGACCGTCGGGGCGGGCGGCGGAATCGCCTTCGCCGACGGGGAGGACGCCGGCCCCGAGGGCGGCGCGGTTCCCGCCGGGCGCCGGGAGGCGTGGGTCCCGTCGGCGGCGGCCTTCACGACGGCCGCCGCGGCGGCGAGCAACACGGCCAGGAGTACGGCGTACAGGGCCTGCACGGCTCGGGCGGGGGCCATGACTGTTCCTCCGGCTGCAGGGGCGCGACCCGACGAACACTAGGCGCGCGGCAAGTCGGTGAAGGGCGAACCACCCACTTTGATGTGAGGAACAGAAAAGCTATCTGTCACCCCATCATGTGAATCGCCATCAGGTTCCGGCCACGGCGGTCCGGTTCACGCCGCGGGCAGCCCGACGCCGTGGGCGAGCTGCCCCGCGGCGTGCGCGTAGAAGGCGGCGCGGTCCTCGACGACCCGCTCGTACTGACCGAACAGTTCGCAGGAGACCAGTCCGACGAGCTGCGCCCAGGCGGCGACCAGGGCGGCCGTCACCTCGGGCGGCAGGCCGTCGGCGAACTCCGCGGTCATCCGGTCGGCTTCGGGGCGCAGGGCGGCGGGCAGCGGCGGCAGGGCGAGCCCGTGGCCCGCGTACGCGGAGCGGAGGATCCCGATGAGGGTGTTGGCGACGCGGGAGGCGGGGCCGACGGTGTCCTGCGGGGCGCTGTAGCCCGGGACCGGGGAGCCGTACACGAGGGCCCACTCGTGGGGGTGCGCGAGGGCCCAGCCGCGCACGGCCCCGCAGACGGCGATCCAGCGGGTGCGGGGCGGGGCTCCGGCGGCGAGGGAGGCGCGGTCGGCCTCCTCGGCGGCGGCGCCCAGGCTGTCGTAGGCGTCGATGATCAGCGCGGTGAGGAGCTCGTCACGGCTGGGGAAGTAGCGGTAGAGCGCGGAGGAGACCATGCCGAGTTCGCGGGCGACGGCGCGCAGCGAGAGCTTGGCGGCGCCCTCGGCGGCGAGACCGCGGCGCGCCTCGTCCTTGATGGCGGCGGTCACCTCGGCGCGGGCCCGTTCTCTGGCCCCTCGGACGGTACTCATGCGGATCAGTGTGCCATGCGGGCGGAGCAGCGCCCAGGAAACGGAGCAGCGCACATTTTAGAGAGCACTGCTCTTGTTTTGGTGCACTGCCCCGGAGCAGACTGGTGCCAAGCGAGAGCACCGCTCTCTCCGAATCCGCCGGAGGCCCCCGTGAACGCGCCCGCCCCTTACTACGTCCAAGGCAGCCCGCTCGGCATCCGCTTCAACGCGCTCCTCGGGAAGCTGGCCCGCCTCGGCATCAGCCTCGCCGGCACGGCCGAACTGTCGGTCCCCGGCAGGACGTCGGGCAGGATGCAGCGGATCCCGGTCAACCCGCACCGCTACGAGGGCGCCCAGTACCTGGTCTCCGCCCGGGGCCACTCCCAGTGGGTCCGCAACATGCGCGTCGCGGGCGGTGGGGAACTCCGTGTCGGCCGCAAGGTGCGCGCCTTCACGGTCACGGAGCTCACCGACCCCGTGGAGAAGGCGGCCGTACTGCGCGCCTATCTGGAGAAGTGGGGCTGGGAGGTCAACCGGTTCTTCCAGGGCGTCACCGCCAAGTCCTCGGACGCCGACCTGCGGGCCGCCGCCGCCGACCATCCCGTCTTCCGCGTCACCGTAACGAAGTAACCGAGTGGCGCGGCCACGAGGCGAGGACGGCGACCGCCCCCACCGCTCCCCCACCCGCCGGACCCCGCTGAACCACCCCGGACCCCACCGAACCACACCGAACGCCGCCCGACCCCGCCGGACCCCTGCCGGGTCCTGCCGAACCCCGCCGGGTCCCGCCCGACCCCCGCTGAACCACACCGAACCCCGCCGGGCCCGGCGGACGGCCGCGCCTTCGCACGGGGCGTGTCGTGGAGGTTTCGCCCGGCCCGCGACACCTGGCACCGCGCCCCGCCGCGTTGCCGGGACGCCCGCCCACACCCGGTGGGCGGATGCCCCTCCGCTGTGCGCGGCACGGGCACCGGACTCCGCCGGGCCCCGCCCTTCGGGCGCCCGGCGCCTTCACCACACGCCCTGGCCGCGAGGAGCGCCGGCCCGGGTCCGGCCGAGTCCCGGGCCCGCTGCCGGGCTGGGCAGGGGCCGGGGAACGGGGGACCCGGAGCGCCGAAGACGCGGCGGACCGCTCCGCCCACACTCCTCGCCCGGCAAGGGACTGCCGGGCGGCCGGGCCCCGGTGAGTTCCGCGTCCGTCACCGGCCGGGCGGCCCCGCGGCTGTCGGGGCCGGCGCCCACACCGCCGTCGGGCCGGCCCCGG
>NZ_JANFAK020000273.1 GCF_024721315.2 Streptomyces sp. Isolate_45 | reverse complement strand
ACCCGGGCCACCAACGGCGCGGCGACCGCCACCGCCGACGGGCGGCACGTCGTGGCCGAGGTGCAGAACGTCCTCTGGTCGCTCCCGCCGGACGGTTCGCCCGCCACCCCCCTCACCCCGCCCGACCTGGAACCGGGCCGCCCCGTGTTCTCCCCGGACGGCCGCCACGTCGCGATGAGCGCCTACCGCGGCGGCGCCTTCCACATCTGGGTGATGCGCGCCGACGGCTCGGGCCTGCGCCGGATCACCGACGGCCCGTTCGACCACCGCGCACCCGCCTGGTCCCCCGACGGCCGCACCCTCGCCTTCTGCTCCGAACGCGGCGGCGACCCCGTGGCCGGCTGCCCGTACCGCGTCTGGACCGCCGCCCTCACCGGCGGCCCCCCGCGCCGCCTGACCGGGGTGCGCGGGCAGGACGGTCCCGGCCAGGACGGCGCCTGGGAGGACTTCGACCCGGTCTGGTCGGCGGACGGCTCCCGGGTGCTGTTCGTCCGCGCCACCCTCACCGGGGAGACCCTGACCGCCCGCACCCTCGCCTCCGTCGCAGCCCACGCCGCGGGCCCCGTCCGCACCGAACACACCGTCACCGAGGGCGGCCTGCTCGCCCCGGCCGTGTCCCCGGCCGGGCGCACCGCCTGGCTCAGCGCCGCCCCCGGCCCCCGCAAGGCCGAACTCCACACCCTGTACGTGGACGGCCGACCCGTCGCCCTCGACGGCGACCTCGCCCCCGCGCCCCCGCGCTGGATCGGCGACGACCGGCTCCTGATCACCCTCGACGGCCGGTTCCGGACGATCCGCCCCCACCACGACCCCGTCGGCCGGGAAGTACCCCTCGACGCCACGCTCGAAGTGACCCGGCCCCGCTACCGGATCAAGGAGTACGCCCTGGAGGCCGAAAGCAGCCGCCGGGTCCTCGGGATCCACCTGCCCAGCCTCTCGCCCGACGGCCGCAGCGTCGCGTTCGCCGCCCTGAACGCCCTCTGGATCGCGCCCGTCACCACCGGAGTTCCCCGCAGGATCGTGCGGGCACCCGTCACGGCCTACGTCCAGGGGCCGGTGTGGACCCCCGACGGCCGGGCCCTGACCTACACCGACGACCGCGACGGGCTGAACACCGTACGCCGCCGGGACCTCGCGGACGGCCGCGAAACCGTCCTCGCCCCCGGCGGCCGGGTCTACGGAGCGCCCTCCCCGGACGGCGCCCGCCTCGCCGCCCTCGACCTGACCGGGCGGCTCCTCGTCCGCGACCTCGCCACCGGCGAGGAGACCCCGCTGGTCACGGCCCTCGGAGGCGGCGGGCTGCCCGGCCCGCCCAGCTGGTCGCCCGACGGACGGTACGTAGCCCTCTGCGACCGCAACCGCCTCAACCGGCGCTTCCGCGAGGGCCACAACCTCATCCGGATCGTCGACACCACCACCGGCGCGGACCGCCTCCACCCACTGGCCCCGCACGCCTCCCTGTCGGACCGGTACGCCTCCGGCCCGGCCTGGTCCCCCGACGGACGCCACCTCGCCTGCGTCGCCGAATCCGCCCTCTGGCTGCTGCCCGTCACCCCCGACGGCACCCCGGCCGGACCCGCCCGCCGCATCACCGACGAGAGCGCCGACCACCCCTCCTGGTCCGCGGACGGCCGGACCCTGCTCTACCAGAGCGGCAACCGGCTGCGCCTGCTCACCCTCGACGGGACCGGCCGGCCCGACGGGCCGCCCCGTACCGTGCCCGTCTCCCTGGACCACCGGCGGCCCGCCCCCGTCGACACCGTCGTGCACGCCGGCCTGCTCTGGGACGGCACCGGCTCCCCGCCCCGCGCCGACGTCGACGTCCTGATCCGGGACGGACGGATCAGCGCCGTCGAGCCGCACCGGGCCGGCCGCCGGACCGCGCGCACCGTCGACGCCTCCCACGGCACCGTCCTGCCGGGCCTGTGGGACTCCCACGTCCATCCGTACCCGTACACCTACGGCGCCCGCCAGGGCCTGCTCCACCTCGCCTACGGCGTGACCACCACCGTCTCCCTCGGCGGCTCCGCCCACGAACAGGCCCGGCTGCGCGAGGACATCCGAGCCGGCCTGCTCCGCGCCCCCAGGCTGCTGGCCGGCGGGGAGCTCCTCGACGGCTCCCGGGTCGCCTACAGCATGGGGCGCGCCCACCGCACGCGGGCCGGCTTCGCCCGCTCGCTCGCCCGCGCCGAGGCCCTGGACTGGGACTTCGTCAAAACCTATGTCAGGGCCCCGTACGAACTGATGGCCGATGCGGCCCGGTTCGCGCACGAACGGCTCGGCGTCCTCGCCGGCTCCCACCTGTGCGCCCCCGGAATCCAGAGCGGGCAGGACCTGACGACGCACCTCGTGGCCACCGAACGCGCCGAGCACGGCCACGGGGCGACTCCGCGAGGCCACACCTACCAGGACACCGTGGAGGTCTACGCCCGCGGCGGGTTCGACCTGATCGCGACCCCCTTCACGGCGCTCCCGCTGATCGGCGCCGACCCGGGACTGGCCGCCGACCCGCGCGTCACCGCCCTGATGCCGCCCTGGGACGTGGCGGCCGTCCGGGAGGCGGCCGGGCGGCCGCCGAGCGCGGAGCAGTACGCCGTCCTGGAACGCGAGGTCGCCGCCTACCGGGACGTCCTCGCGGGCGGCGGCCGGATCCTCCTCGGCACCGACGCCCCGCTCACCCCGGTCGGCCTCCACCTCCACCTCGGGCTGCGCGCCCTGCACCGGTACGGCCTGTCGCCGGCCGAGGCCCTCACCACCGTCACCCTGGCCCCGGCCCGAGCGTTCGGCGTCGAGGACCGGCTGGGCACGGTCGAGACGGGCAGGATCGCGGACCTCACGGTCATCGACGGGGACCCCTTCGCCGACTTCTCCGACCTGGTCCGCGTCCGGGCGGCCGTGCGCGGCGGAACCCTTCACGAACGCGCCGAGTTGGAGGACTCCCTGACCGGCGGGCGCGCGGCGGGCCCGGCCGCCCCGCCCGGGGACGGCTGGCGCGCCGTGCTGGACCAGATGCTCCGCGACGGCTGCTGCCCCGCGCACGAGCCCTCACCCTGAGCGCGGCGCGAAGGAGCGGCCCGGCCAACCCGTTCGCCTGACCGCTGGGCTGAAAGCTTGGTCGTTCGTGTCGGTGCCGGAGCCGTCGGTCGGCGTCCGGCACGGTGGGCGCAGTGTGCGGCCGTCCGCGTGCGACGGTCCCAGGAACGCTGCGAGGGGTTCGCATGGCCGAGTACGACGACACCTCCCGGACCAGCCGTCGCGCCCTGCTGTTGGCGGCGGGAACGGCCGGGGCGGCCGCGCTGACCGCGGCCTGTTCGGGCGCGGCGGGGGACCGCGGGTCAGCGACGCGGCGGACGCCCGCCGCCCCGGCGGCCCTGCCGTCGGCGGGCTCCACCGTCCCCGGCTGCGTGCTCACGGCCGAGGCGGGCGAGGGCCCGTACTACCTGGACCTCGACAAGGTCCGGTCGGACGTCACGGAGGGCCGGGACGGCGTGCCCTTCCGGCTCGACCTCACGGTGGTCCGGATGTCGGCGGGTTGCCGGCCCCTCGCGGACGCCGCCGTCGACATCTGGCAGGCCGACTCCTCCGGCACCTACTCGACCGGCAAGGCCACCTTCCTGCGCGGCACGCAGATCACCGACGCCGGCGGCCGCGCCGTGTTCCGCACGATCGTGCCAGGCTGGTACGCGGGCCTGGCACCGCACATCCACTTCAAGGTGCGTCCCGACGCGGGTGCCGGGACCACCTCGCAGTTCTTCCTCCCCGAGGACCTCCTGCTGCGGGCGTACGCGCTCGCCCCCTACGACCGCCGGCGGGCCCCGAAGCACCCCAACGAGCGCGACGACCGCTACCGGGCGTCCGGCGCCGCCATGACGCTGAAGCCCCTCGCCGACGGTCAGGGGTACCGGGCCTCCTACACCGTCGGGATCGCCTGAACCCTCGCCGGGGGCACGGGAGTCAGACGCCCGGTGCGGTGCAGCGCGTACACCGCGGCGGCGCATCCCAGACCGAGGGCACACAGCCCGAGCCAGGGCAGCGCCGACAGGCCGGCGGCCCGCGCGGTGTCCAGCGCGGCCCCCGTGAGC
This sequence comes from Streptomyces sp. Isolate_45, assembly GCF_024721315.2. Classification (GTDB taxonomy): domain Bacteria; phylum Actinomycetota; class Actinomycetes; order Streptomycetales; family Streptomycetaceae; genus Streptomyces. The sequence goes on along the minus strand of NZ_JANFAK020000273.1, from coordinate 2,490 downwards.
AGGTTGCCGAGGGCGATGCCGAGGCCGCAGACGGTGTTGTAGAACCCGTAGTGCGTCGCGACCAGGCGGTCCCCGCAGAGCCGGACGATGGTGTCCATCTCGAAGGGGTAGGCGATCATCGTGCCCAGCGCCAGCATGAGCGCCGACACCGCCGGTGGTCCCGCGGCCAGCAGCTTCGCCCCCGTGCCGCCCGCCTCCGCGGGCACCGCCGCGGCGGCCAACAGCGGCAGGAAGGCCGCCCCCATCGTGAGCAGCCCCCACGTGAGCGCGCGGCCCGGCTCCATCCGGGACTCGCACCACGCGGTGACCCGGGTCTGTAGGAGGATCGTGCTCAGCCCCGACACGGCGAACAGGACCGCCACCGACGCCGTACCGAAAGCGCCGTCACCGCCGAGGCGCCGGACTTCCAGGGGCAGGGCCAGGTAGACCTGGAAGGTCATGACGTAGGAGCCGATCATGGCCAGGGAGAACAGCAGGAACGGGCGGTTGGCGAGGATTCCCCGCCACTGGGCCAACACCTTCTCGCGCGGGCCGGCCGCCCGGTCCCCGGCGCCGTCGCCCCGTCGTGCGGGCAGGGCCCGGACCTGGACGGCTCCCAGTACGGCGAACACGGCGGCCGCCGTCAGGCAGGTGACGCGGAACCCGATGCCCGTCAGCACCATCCCCACCAGGGGACCCAGCAGGATGCCCGCCTGGTAGAAGACGTTGAACAGGGCGAAGGCCTCGACCCGGCGCTCACCCGAGGCCGCGGCCAGGTAGGCCCGGGTGGCCGGGTTGAAGAGGGCTCCGGCCAGGCCCGTGGCCGCCGAGGCCGCGATGAGCGCGGGCACCGAATCGACCAGTCCGAGGGTGGCGAACCCGGCGACGCGCAGTCCCAGCCCCGCGATGATCATCGGCTTGTAGCCGAGGCGATCGGCCAGCGTCCCGCCGATCAGGAACATGCCCTGCTGACTGAGGTTGCGCACGCCCAGGATGAGACCGACGGTCCACGCCGCGAGCCCGAGGGAGCCCGACAGGTGCGCGGCCAGGTAGGGCATGAGCATGTAGAAGCCGAGGTTGATGGTGAACTGGTTGACCATCAGCAGTTGGACGCAGCGGTCGTACGAGCGGACCTGCGCGAGGGTTCCCGGCATCAGGACCGCTCCTTCGCGACCGCGGTGGCCGGGTCCGGTGCGTCGGCCGTGTCCGAGGCACCGGCCGCCGGGCCGGCGGGCGTCAGCGGATCCACGACGTTCGCGCACCTGGTCCAGCGGGTGACCTCGCGCTCGTCCGGACGGGCCATCGTGTCGGGTTCGGTGGGGGTCGGGGCGTCCAACAGGCCGTGGGCGGCGCAGTAGTCGTCGTCGTAGACGGTGCCGAGGTAGCGCTGCGGGCCGTCGGGGAAGACCGCCGCGATCCGGGAGCTCCGGGGCAGGGTCCGGGCCAGCCAGCCGGCGACCAGGGCGACCGCGCCGACGCTCCATCCGCCCGCCGCGTAGTGGGAGGCGGCGAGCAGCCGGCAGGTCCGGACGGCTTCGGCCGGTGCGACCCAGTGCACCTCGGAGAACTCCTCGTAGGCCACGTTGCGCGGATGGATGCTCGAACCGAGGCCCCTCATCAACCGGTTCCGGGCGGGCTGCCCGAAGATCGTGGAGCCCACGGTGTCCACCCCGACCAGCCGCAGGCCCGGGTACAACTGGCGCAGGACGCGGGAGACGCCCGCCGAGTGGCCCCCGGTGCCGACGCTGCACACCAGCACGTCGATGTGCCCCAGCTCGGCGGCGAGTTCGAGGGCCAGCCCGGTGTACGCGGTGGTGTTGTCGGGGTTGTTGTACTGGTCCGGGCACCACGAACCCGGATGGCGCCGCATCAAGGCGGCGACCCGGTCGCGGCGGGCCTGCTGCCACCCGCCGGTGCGATGCGGCTCGGCGACGACGTCGACCCGCGCCCCGTACGCGGTCAGTAGGCGGATCATGGAGGGTTCCAGGCCGGGATCGGTGACCAGGGTGACGGGATGCCCGTGGACCATGCCCGCGAGCGCGAGCCCGAGGCCGAGGGTGCCGCTGGTGGACTCGATGATCCGGGCCCGGGGTGCGAGGTCGCCCCGGGCGCGGGCCCGTTCGACCATGTGCAGGCCGGGGCGGTCCTTGATGCCGCCGGGGTTGAAGCCTTCGAGCTTCGCCCAGAACCCGCGTTCCGTCCGGGACGCCGGGTCCGAGACGCGCAGTAGGGGAGTGTTGCCGACCAGCCCGGACAGGGAGGCACGGCTGGGGGGTGTGAGGCCGGTGATGGGGGGATGCATCGTTTCCGCTCTCGGTCGATGGAACCGGTGGTCGCACGTGCGGTTGTCGTCGGTCCTTCCCACGGACGAACGGTCCTTCGGGATCGGCGGGGTGGCGGAGCCCGTGTGGGGAGGACCGGGGTGGGGAACGCCGGCTGCCACCGCCACCGCCGCCGACGACGGTCGGGTGCGGCGGCCGGGCGGCCGGCGGGTGCCGTGGTGCGGGCAGG
>NZ_JANFAK020000272.1 GCF_024721315.2 Streptomyces sp. Isolate_45 | reverse complement strand
GCGGCCGGGCCGGCCGGGCCCTGCGCACCGCCCGACCACCGCACGCCCGACCACCGCACGCCCGACCACCGCGCGCCCGGACTCCTGCGCGGGGTCCGGGAGGCCACCGACCGGGCCACCCGCAACCTGCTGGAACGCCAGGACCCGGCGGGCTGGTGGAAGGGCGACCTGGAGACCAACGTCACCATGGACGCCGAGGACCTGCTGCTGCGGCAGTTCCTCGGCATCCGCGACGAGGCCATCACCCGGGCGGCCGCCCTCTTCATCCGGGGCGAACAGCGCGACGACGGGACCTGGGCCACCTTCCACGGCGGGCCGCCCGAACTCTCCGCCACCATCGAGGCGTACGTCGCCCTGCGCCTCGCCGGGGACGCCCCCGACGCCCCGCACATGTCGCGCGCCTCCGCCTGGATCCGCGCCCACGGAGGGATCGCCGCCGCCCGCGTGTTCACCCGGATCTGGCTGGCGCTCTTCGGCTGGTGGAAATGGGAGAACCTGCCCGAACTCCCGCCCGAACTGCTGTTCCTGCCCTCCTGGGTGCCGCTCAACATCTACGACTTCGGTTGCTGGGCCCGCCAGACCATCGTTCCCCTCACCGTGGTCTCGGCGCTGCGTCCCGTCCGGCCGGCCCCCTTCGTCCTGGACGAACTCCACGCCGATGCCCGCAACCCCTGCCCCGCCGTCCCCCCGGCCCCGCTGACCAGCTGGGACGGCGTCTTCCAGCGCATGGACAAGGCCCTGCACGTCTACCGCCGGTTCGCCCCGAAGGCCGTGCGCAGGGCCGCGATGGCCAGCGCCGGCCGGTGGATCGTCGAACGGCAGGAGAACGACGGCTGCTGGGGCGGCATCCAACCGCCCGCCGTGTACTCCGTCATCGCCCTCCACCTGCTCGGCTACGACCTCGGCCACCCGGTGATGCGGGCCGGACTGGAATCGCTCGACCGGTTCGCCGTCTGGCGCGAGGACGGCGCCCGCATGATCGAGGCCTGCCAGTCCCCGGTCTGGGACACCTGCCTGGCCGCCATCGCCCTGGCCGACGCGGGCGTCCGCCCCGACCACCCGGCGCTGATCAAGGCCGCGGACTGGATGGTCGGCGAGGAGATCCGGCGCCCCGGCGACTGGGCCGTCCGCAGACCCGGACTGGCCCCCGGCGGCTGGGCGTTCGAGTTCCACAACGACAACTACCCCGACATCGACGACACCGCCGAGGTGGTCCTGGCGCTGCGCCGGATCGACCACCCCGACCCGTTGAAGGTCGAGGCCGCCATCGCCCGCGGTGTGTCCTGGAACCTCGGCATGCAGTCGAGGAACGGCGCCTGGGGCGCCTTCGACGCCGACAACACCCGCACCCTCCCCAACCGGCTGCCCTTCTGTGACTTCGGCGAGGTCATCGACCCGCCGTCCGCCGACGTGACCGCCCACGTGGTGGAGATGCTGGCCGTCGAGGGCCGGTCCGCCGACCCCCGGACCCGACGCGGGATCGCCTGGCTGCTCGCCGAACAGGAGCCGGACGGCGGCTGGTTCGGCCGCTGGGGCACCAACTACGTGTACGGCACCGGATCGGTCCTGCCGGCCCTCACCGCCGCCGGCGTCGCCACGTCCCACCCCGCCGTCCGGCGGGCCGTGCGCTGGCTGGAGTCCGTACAGAACGACGACGGCGGGTGGGGCGAGGACCAGCGTTCCTACCAGGACCGCTCCTGGGCCGGGAAGGGAGAGTCCACCCCCTCGCAGACCGCGTGGGCCCTGATGGCGTTGCTGTCCGCCGGGGAGCGCGACGGCGAGGCCGTCGAACGGGGCCTCGCCCACCTGGTGAACACGCAGCGCCCCGACGGCAGCTGGGACGAGCCGTACTTCACCGGCACCGGCTTCCCCTGGGACTTCTCCATCAACTACCACCTGTACCGGCAGGTGTTCCCGCTGACCGCCCTCGGCCGTTACCTCTACGGGGAGCCCTTCGGCCCCGACGGACGCCGGCCCACCGCGGCGGCGGCCCTCACCGAGGAGTCCTGATGGCCGGCCCCGGAGCGCAGCCCCCGCCCGCACCGCTCCTGATCGCCTGCGCGCTGCGCATCGAGCGGGCGGCCCTGCGCAGCGCCGGCCGCCCGGCGGGCGCCACCGCCGCGGTGCTGCGCACGGGCATGGGACCGCGCGCCGCCGAACGCGCCGTCGCCCGCGCGCTGGAGCGGCCCGGGATGGCGGGGGCCGCCGTCCTCGCCACCGGGTTCTGCGCCGGACTGGTCCCCGGCATGCACCCCGGCGACCTGGTCGTCGCCGACGAGACCCGGGACCCGCACGGGACCGTCCCGTGCACCGGTACCCGCCTGCTCGCCGAGGCCCTGGCCCTGGCCCTCCCCGGCCGGACCGTGCACACCGGCGCGCTGACCGGATCCGACCACGTCGTCCGCGGCCAGGAGCGCGCCCGGCTGCGCGCGACCGGCGCCGTGGCGGTCGACATGGAGTCGGCGGCCACCTTGTGGACCGCCACCCGGGGCGCCCGTACCCCTGCGGGGGAGGGCCGCCCCGTTGCGGCCGTCCGGGTGATCGTGGACGCTCCTGAGCACGAGCTCGTCCGCATCGGCACCGTACGCGGTGGAATATCGGCCTTCCGCGTACTGCGTGCCCTACTGCCCGCGTTCCATGAATGGCACCGTTCTTCGCTGCTCCCCAGGAGGTGAGCCAGATGGCCATGCCGCTGCGACAGTCCATCAGGGTCGGGACCTATCTTCTCGAACAGAAGCTCCGCAAGCGGGAGAAGTTCCCGCTGATCGTGGAACTGGAGCCGCTCTACGCCTGCAACCTGGCCTGCGAGGGGTGCGGAAAGATCCAGCACCCGGCCGGGGTCCTCAAGCAGCGCATGCCGGTGGCCCAGGCCGTCGGCGCCGTGCTGGAGTCCGGTGCCCCGATGGTGTCCATCGCGGGGGGTGAGCCCCTGATGCACCCGCAGATCCACGAGATCGTCCGGCAGCTGGTGGCGAAGCGGAAGTATGTCTTCCTCTGCACCAACGCGATGCTGCTCCGCAAGAAGATCGAGAAGTTCACCCCGTCCCCCTATTTCGCCTTCGCCGTCCACATCGACGGGCTGCGCGAACGGCACGACGAATCGGTGGCCAAGGAGGGCGTCTTCGACGAGGCGGTCGCGGCCATCAAGGAGGCGAAGCGCCGCGGTTTCCGGGTGACGACCAACTCCACCTTCTTCAACACCGACACCCCCCAGACCATCATCGAGGTGCTGAACTACCTCAATGACGACCTCCAGGTCGACGAGATGATGATCTCGCCCGCCTACGCCTACGAAAAGGCCCCCGACCAGGAACACTTCCTGGGCGTCGAACAGACCCGCGAACTCTTCAAGAAGGCCTTCGCGGGCGGGAACCGGCGGCGCTGGCGGCTCAACCACTCGCCGCTCTTCCTCGACTTCCTGGAAGGAAAGGTCGATTTCCCCTGCACCGCCTGGGCCATTCCGAATTACTCCCTCTTCGGCTGGCAGCGCCCCTGCTACCTGATGAGTGACGGCTACGTGCCCACGTACCGCGAGCTGATCGAGGACACCGACTGGAGCAAGTACGGTCGCGGCAAGGACCCGCGCTGCGCGAACTGCATGGCGCACTGCGGCTACGAGCCCACCGCCGTCCTCGCCACCATGGGCTCCCTCAAGGAATCCCTGCGAGCGGCCCGGGAGACCATCGGCAGCAACCGGGCCACCCCGTCATGACCGCCGGCCAGGGGGGCGGCAAGGGCTTCGACCTGGCCGCCCTGCTCGCCGAGCGCGGGGACGAACGCTACGAGCTCCACTCCCGCCACCTCAACCACCAGCTGCCCCGCATGCTGCACACCATCGGCTTCGACAAGGTGTACGTGCGGGCCGAGGGCGCCCACTTCTGGGACGCCGAGGGCAACGACCACCTGGACATGCTGGCCGGCTTCGGGGTCATGGGCCTGGGCCGGCACCACCCCGTCGTCCGCAAGGCCCTGCACGACGTCCTTGACGCCCAGCTCGCCGACCTGACCCGCTTCGACTGCCCGCCGCTGCCGGGGCTGCTCGCCGAGAAACTGCTCGCGCACAGCCCCCACCTGGACCGGGTCTTCTTCGGCAACAGCGGCACCGAGGCGGTGGAGACTGCCCTGAAGTTCGCCCGGTACGCCACCGGCCGGCCCAGGATCCTCTACTGCGACCACGCCTTCCACGGGCTCACCACCGGCTCGCTGTCGGTCAACGGCGAAGCCGGCTTCCGGGACGGCTTCGCGCCGCTGCTCCCCGACACGAGGATCGCGCTCGGCGACCTGGACGCCCTGGAACGCGAACTGCGGCGGGGCGACGTGGCCGCCTTCGTCGTCGAGCCGATCCAGGGCAAGGGGGTGCTCGCCGCGCCCCCCGGATTCCTGCGCGCGGCGCAGGAACTCCTCCACCGGCACAAGGCCCTGCTCATCGCCGACGAGGTGCAGACCGGCCTCGGACGCACCGGTGACTTCTACGCGTACCAGCACGAACCCGGCGTCGAACCGGACCTGGTCTGCGTGGCGAAGGCCCTGTCGGGCGGCTACGTGCCGGTCGGCGCGACCCTGGGCAAGGACTGGATCTTCCAGCGCGTGTACTCGTCCATGGACCGGGTCCTCGTCCACTCGGCGAGCTTCGGCTCCAACGCGCAGGCGATGGCCGCCGGCCTGGCGGTGCTGAGCGTCATGGAGGACGAGGAGGTGACGGCCAACGCCCGTGCCATGGGCGACCTGCTGCGCGGCCGGCTCGCCGCGCTGGTGGACGAGTACGAGTTGCTGCACGAGGTGCGGGGACGCGGGCTGATGATCGGCATCGAGTTCGGCCGGCCGTCCTCGCTGGGCCTGCGCAGCCGCTGGGCGATGCTCCAGGCCGCCCGCAAGGGGCTGTTCGCCCAGATGGTCGTGGTGCCGCTGCTGCGCAAGCACCGGATCCTCACCCAGGTCTCCGGGGACCACCTGGAGGTCATCAAGCTCATCCCGCCGCTGATCATCGACGAACGGGACGTGGACCGCTTCGTCGGGGCCTTCCGGGAGGTCATGGACGAGGCGCACGGCGGGGGCTCGTTGATGTGGGACTTCGGCCGGACGCTGGTGAAGCAGGCCGTCGGCAACCGCTGACGGCCTGCCGGCCGGGGCCCTAGGGTTCCAGCAGCCTGTCCCGCAGTCGGACCAGGGTCTCGGGCGCGAGCCCGAGACCCTCGGCGAGGTACCGGTCCACGCCGCCCCACTCCTCCTCGATGGTGGCGTACGCCGCGTCGAGGTACGAGGCCCGCGCGTCGAAGAGCGGCGCCAGCAGCTCGGCCACCTCGGCCGGGCGGGGCTCGACCGCCTCCGGCCCGCGCCGCATCCGGTAGCGGCGGTGCGGGGCGTTCGACTCCAGGTAGTCCGCCAGGATCGCCTCCCGTTCGACGCCGAGCGCGAGCAGCGTGACGGCGATCGACAGGCCGGCCCGGTCCTTGCCCGCGGCGCAGTGCATCAGCGCCGGCACGCTGTCCTCGGCCAGCGCGTGCACGACCCGGCTGTGTTCGGCGGTGCGGGTGCGGATCATCGTGCGGTACGAGGTGGCCATCCGCTCGGCCGCGCGGCCCTCCCCGAGGAGGCTGCGCAGCTGGGTCAGGTCGCCTTCGCGGACCATCGTCCAGAACTCCTTCCCGGCTGCCGGGTCGGACAGCGGGATGTTCACGTAGCGCACCCCCGGCAGTTCCACGTTGGGCCCCTCCAGGGCGTGGTCGGCGCGGTTGCGGAAGTCGAAGACCGTGTGCAGGCCGAGCGCGACGAGGAACTGTGTTCCGGTTTCGGTCGCATGCGACAGATGTCCGCTTCGGAACAGTCGTCCCGGCCTGACCCTCCGTCCGTCGGCGGTCGGCAGGCCGCCCACGTCACGGAAATTGCGCACTCCCGTCAGCTCCGGTTCGGGTTCGGGGAGCGCCGGAAGGGGTGGGGGTATCCGCTGGGTCACGCGTGGTCCTCCGCATCGTCCTGAGGTGTCCGAATTACGCCGGTTGGGAGCAACTTGCCATAGGGAGAGGTGAGATCGCGCCAGGCTCCGTGAGCCAGATCATACGGTGACCGTCCGTGCCCGCTCGCGAAATCAGAATTCCCATGCCAGGGCGGTTGTTGATGGTGCGGAATGGACACAGGGTGACCGGAATTCCATCGTTCCCCCATACCTGTGATTGCGTCAGGGAATGTGTGGCTTGTTGCCCGTGGACCCGCTCGATTACCTTCACGACCGATCCGGGTGGACAGCCTAATCCTGCCGCCGCCCGGGAACCGCACCCGACTATCGACGCGCGCGGCAGGAGCGGGGGAACCAGGTAGGCCGCCGGACCGGAGCTCTCTCCGGGACGGCTAGGGGTGAAGCCGCACGCGTCCCCCGACGTGCGCGGCCGGACATCTCCAGTCCGAACCCGACAGCTCACCTCGCAGGCGACGGAGAGGAATCAGCCATGCCCGGAAAGGGTAAGCACCGCCGCCCGAAGTCCCGTTCCATATCCCGCGGTCTCACCGTGGCCGGCACCGGTGGCGCCGCCCTCGCGCTGCCGCTGATCGGAGCGACCGGCGCCCACGCCGCCGCCCCCGCGGCGGCCCCCGAGATCGGAACAGAGTCGTGTAGGGGCACTGGT
>NZ_JANFAK020000271.1 GCF_024721315.2 Streptomyces sp. Isolate_45 | reverse complement strand
GCCGGGGCCCGCGCCGTCGGTGTCCAGGGGGCGCAGTGACCAGGGGGCGGCGCCGTCGTGTTCCCCGGCGCGTTCGGCGAGGGTCCGCAGGCGGCACACCTGGGCGCCGGACAGGGCCGCGGCCCTGGTGATGCCCCGCATGGGGTGGGCCCGCGTGACCGCGTGGAGGACGGCCGGGACGGGGGCGCAGGCCGTGGCGTAGCGGAACTGGAAGGGTCGCCAGCCGGCGCGCAGGGCGTCGGAGGGCGCTTCCAGGGCCCGCCAGAACGCCGCCCAGGCCCCCGGGTCGAGGGTCTCCAGCTCGAAGAGCACCCCGTCGGCGGAGGTGAAGGGCGGACCTCCCGGGGCGAGTTCGGCGGCTTCGGCCTCATCGGCCCCGGTGGCGGCGAGGTACTGGGACACCGCGAGGAGACCGGCCCGGTCGGCGCTGGTGGTGGCCTCGGCGGCGCCGCCGCCGCGGGCCTGTCCCACCAGGCCCGCGAGCAGGCCCTGGACGGTCAGGACGGCGGTGGCCGTCGCCACGTAGTCGACCGCCAGCCCGCGCGGGCCGCCGTCCCGGCGGCCGTGCACGGACATGATCCCGGTGGCGGCCTGGACGGTGGCCTCGTCGACGATGCCGCTGCCGGGCGATCCCCAGTCGGTGAGCGCGCGGGCCGACGCGAAGCCGTCTCCGGCGAGGGTGGTCCGGGCCGGGCCGGCCGAGGGGTCCGCGCCGTCGGTGGGGTGCGGGCGCGCGCCGAGGCCGCGCAGGTGGTCGGTGACGACTCCCGTGATCCGTGGGGGCCCCGAGGTCTCGAAGCGCAGTGTGTCGAGCGGCCTGTCCGTCCGCGCGGTTGCTGGTGACGCCATGCCTCTCCTCTCCTGGCGCGGCGGTGGCCCGCGCCGGGGTGTCGGCGGGAAGCGGGAACCCGGGAGCGTGTGCGCCCGACCAGTTCCACGAACAGACAGTCGGACAGTCGTTCGTACGGGTTCCCGGGACGCAGGAGGAACGCAGTGACGGATCCGGAGTCCCCTGCCGGGGAAGCGGCACGGCCCGCCCCGCACCCGACGGGGTTGAAGGAGAGGATCGCCCGGTTCGTCGCCGAGCGGGTGATCCCGTGCGAGACGGTGCTGGACGCGGGCGGAGCGGCGGCGGACGCCGCGCTCACCGCCCTGCGGGCCCGGGCCGAGGAGGACGGGTTGTGGGCGCTGCCGCTCCCGGCGGAACTCGGCGGCGGCGGGCTGTCCTTCGGGGAGTACGCCGCACTGGCGGAGGCGGAGGGCGCGAGCGACCACGGGCCCGCCGCCCTGGGTTCCGCTCCCCTGCTCGACGTCACGATGCTGGCCCGGCACGGGGGGCCGCGGGTACGCGAGGAGTACCTCGCCCCCTTGGTCGCGGGTGACCTCCGGGCCTGTTACGCCATGACGGAGCCGGACGTACCGGGCAGTGATCCGTCGCTGACCGGCACCCGCGCCGAACGTGCTCCGGACGGCGGTTGGCTCGTCAGCGGCCGCAAGTGGTTCACCTCGGGCGCCGGGCGGGCCGACCTGGTGACCGTCCTGGTCCGCACGGGCGGCTCGCCCGGGGACCGCGAGGGGCTGTCCCTGCTGCTCGTGCCCACCGCCTCCGCCGGCTTCCGCGTGCTGCGGGAACTGCCCGTGCTCGGCGCGGGCGGGCAGTACGAGATCGGCCTCGACCGGGTCCGGGTGCCCGCCGACCACCTCCTCGGTGCGGGCGGCGACGCCCTGTCCATCGCCGGAGAGCGACTGCGACTCGGCCGTACGCTGCGCTGCCTGCGCTGGATCGGCCAGGCGCAACGCGCCTTCGACCTGATGTGTGCCCGGGCCGCCGGGCGCAGTGGTCCGGGGGGCCCGCTCGCCGGGCACCAGCTGGTCCAGCAGCACGTGTTCGAAGCGCTGCTCGCGCTGCGCGGGGCCCGGTCGCTGGCCCACGAGGCGGTGGCGCTGATCGCCGCCGGGCAGGACGCCCGCACGGAGGTGGGCCTGGCCAAGGTCGCCGCGGCGCGCGTGCTGCAGCAGGTGACGGACTCCGCGATCCAGGTCCACGGCGCCGCCGGGCTCGGCCCGGACACCGCGCTGCCGGCCCTCTTCCGCACCGGGCGGGCCGCCCGCATCCTCGACGGTCCCGACGAGCTGCACGTCACCTCGGTGGCCCGCCGGGTCCTGCGCGACTACGCCCCGGGTCGGGACGGGACGTCCCCCCGGCCGACGGCCCCGGCCGGATGACCGGGCGGGTGGGGGCGGGCGTCGGGGCCCGTCAGGAGCGCAGGAGCGGGCTGGGGACTGTCGTCGAACTCCCGTCGTCGCCCGGAGGGCGGTCTCGCGGCGTCCGGTGCGTGCTCCCGGCGTGCCGGGCGGAAGCCCGCGTACTGGACCGTACTCGGGCTTCCGCCCGGTGCGGCGGGAGTCCGTGCCGGACGCCGCGAGGCAGACGGGAGTTCGACGACAGGCCCTACAGGCGGGTGAGGTCGACGAGGCCGTTCCGGGCGGCCAGGCCGAGCGCCAGGAAGAAGTCGCCCCAGATGAGTTCGTGCCGCACGGCGAGGGCCCGGCCCGCGTCGTAGCAACCGTCGAGGAGCATTCCGGCCGGACGGCCTCCCCCCGGACCCGTGACGTGCTCCCGGACCAGCCGGCCCAGGATCTCCTCGGCCCGGCGTGCGTACCGGGCGGCCAGGGGTCCGGGCGACAGGGCGAGCTTCAGCAGGGCGACGGCGGTGATGGCGGCCGCCGAGGTGTCGAGCGGGTCGTCCGGATGTCCGGTACGGGCCGGGGGTACGAGCGGCCCGTACCGGAGGGCCGGCGCCGCGAGCCTGCCGGCCGCCGCTTCGAGCCGGGCGGGGCGGTGGCCCGCGACGTCCGGGAGCAGCAGGGCATCGGCCACCGCCAGGAGCAGCCAGGCGTCGCCCCGGCTCCAGCCGGGCGCCGGTTCGGCGCAGGGCCGCCAGCCCGTCACCGCCCCCTCGAAGCGCCAGGCGGGCGGGCGCGGGCGGCCCGGCGGCGCGTGCGGATCGGGGGCGGGCGGATCGGGGGCGTTCGCGGCGCCGCCGCCGGTCCCCGCGGCTCCCCGGGCGGGACCGCCGTCGAGGGCGTCGTCGGCTTCGCGGCCCTCCGGGCCCAGGCAGAGGTCCAGGTGGCGGTGCAGGTGGGCCGAGGCGGCGGCCGCCCCGGCCGGGCCGGCCGAGGCGAGGAGGGGAACCATCCCCGGTACGCCGTCCGCCCGGGCCAGCAGGCGCGGTCCGCCGAACGCGTCCCCCCAGGGGACGATCCCGAGCCCGGGGTCGAAGGCCGAGAGGCAGGCTCGGGCGGCCCGGGCGCGGAGCGCGGCCGCCTCCGGATCGTCCTCGGCCGCGGCGGTCCCGTACCAGAGGATCAGGCCCCGGGTGGCGGTGTCGGCCTCCACCCGGGGCGCCAGCCGGGCCGTCCACGCCGACGCGGCCCGCCGGTCGGCCGCGGCGCCGGTGGAGCGGGCGCGGAGCCACAGCAGCCCGGCCCAGAAACCGCCGGTCCAGGAGCCGTTGCGGGTCGTCGTCCAGGTGCCGTCGGCCGGCTCGGCGTGGAGCGGGAACCGGTCGCCGACGGCCGCCGCGGTGACCGCGGCCCGTTCCAGGACCCGGTGCAGCGCGTCCCCGGCCCGCCGTCCGGGCTCGGTGGCGGTCACGCCGCGCGTCCGGCGCGGTCGCGCCGGGCCCAGACGAACGCGACCGCTGCCGCCACCGCGAACTCCGCGGCCACCAGCAGCCAGCCGGTCCCGTACCGGCCGCTGTTCGCGAGGAGCCCGAACAGGGGCGGTCCCAGCGCGAATCCGGTGAAGAACCCGGCGGCGACGAGGGCCGAATCCTGTCCGGCCCGGCCCGGCGCGGCCCGCTGCACGACGAGGACCATCGAGACGGCGTTGCCGGACACGGCGAACACCCCGACGGCGACCGCGCCGACCCACACCAGCGGCCCCGCGACGAGGGCGGCGCCCAGCAGGCCGGCAGCGGCGACGGATCCGCACGCGAGCCATCCCGGGAGCCGTTCGGCACGGCCGGGCCGGGCCGCCTTCGACCAGCCGACGCGGCCGGCGACGCCCGCCACGCCCAGCACGGCGACCAGGGCCCCGGCCGCGGTCGGGCCCATGCCCAGGCGCTGCGCCCCGAAGAGGGCCAGGAAGGTGTTGACGGAGGCGATCGCGGCGCCCAGGAAGAGCGAGAACACGGCCAGCCAGGCCACCATGCCGCGCGGCACGAGCGGGCCGCGCGGCCCGGCGGGAGGTGGGGGCGGGTCGGCGGGCAGGGTGCGCAGGGCCCACAGGCCGGCGAGCAGGGCCGTGCCGGCCGCGGTCCACACGGCGCCCCGCCGGCCGATCCCGGCCGCGAGCACCGTCAGCGGCAACCCCGCGAAGAAGGCTCCCAGTTGGACCCCGGATTGCTTGATCCCCGTCACCGGTGCCCGCCGCGCGGGCGGTACGAACCGCAGGACCGCCTTGTTGGTGGCCGGGTTGGCCAGCGCCTGCGGTACGCCGCCCAGCGCGACGGCGGAGAGCAGCAGGGCGGTGCCGGGTGCGGATCCGATCAGGGCGAGCGCGGCGGCGGAGAGCAGCAGCAGGGCGCCCAGGGACCGGCGCGGGCCGATCCGGTCCACGATCCGGCCACCGGCCGGGGAGAGCGCCGCCGCCGTCCCGAATCCGATGGTGGTCGTCAGACCCAGCACGGCGGGCGACATGCCCGACTCCCCCACCAGTCGGGGGCCGAGGGCGCCGATGACGAACAGCTGGAGCATGGAGAAGCCCATGGCGCAAGTGAGGAGAGCCGTCAACTGCCTTTCCTCGTACTTGACTTGCCGGTCTTCCGATATCGCCTTCGTTTCCTCCGCCGCCACGAAAATCCCCTGTCCGCGCATGTTGAACGTCCCGGCCGACAGGGTAGGCAGTCGGGTGCGTCGGCGGATCGGTTCCCGGTGCGCGTGGTGCTCCGGAGCGGCCGGAGCCACCTGGCACGAGAACTTGTCGGGATGTGCGCAGCGCGCTGCGCGGCTCGGAAGGCCGGTGCGAGGATGAGCCCGCCATGAAGCCGGGCCACTGTCACCGAGCCTTGCGGGCCGCGTTGTTCGCGGCCCTGTGCGTGCTGCTCGCCGCCACCGGTCACCTCCTCATGTCGGGGACGGCCGTGCCGTGGTGGGCGTTGGCGCTCGCGCCGGCCGCCCCCGCGGCGGCGGGTTGGTTCCTCGCCGCCCGGGAGCGCGGGCCGCTCCGGGTGACCTCGGCGGCCGTGGCCGTCCAGGCCTGGCTGCACGCGGCGTTCTCCCTGGCGCAGTCCCTGTCCCACCCCACCCTGCCGCCGGGCACACCGTTCGCCCGGCAGTGGGTGCGCTACCTGACCTGCGGCGGACTGTCCCCCGGCCCGGCCACGGCCGGGGGCGTCGGGCCGGGTGGTCCCGGCTCCGGTGCCGGGACCGGCGGTTGGGGCCCGGCGGTGTTCCCGGGGGCCTCCGGTGGCGACGTACCGGCGATGGCGTCCCACCCGCACCACGGCCTGCACGACGGCCTGCACGACGCGGCCCACGCCGTGTACGCCCCGTCCGCCGCGCAGGTGGGGGCCGGTGGGCACGAGATGGCCGGGATGTCGCCGGCCGGGATGCTGACGGCGCACCTGCTGGCCGCCGTGCTGTGCGGTCTGTGGCTCGCCCACGGCGAGCGGGCCGCGTTCCGCATCGCCCGGTGCGTCGCGGCCCTGCTGCGGGCGCCGCTGCGCCTCGCGCTGCGCACCATCGGGCCCGTGCACCGGCCTCCGGCCCGGGTCGGGCGCTCCCACCGACACCGGCGGCCGCGGCGGCTGTTCCTCGTCCACGCCATCACCTCGCGGGGGCCTCCGGCGGGAACCGCTGTCCTCTGACAGCCGGTTCCCCGAGCACGCGGCCCGCGGCCGTCCCGCACGCGCCCGCGTCGTGCCTCGGGCATCGGCCGTGCCGTCCGGCCGGCCGTACCCCTCACCGGCGGCGCCCCGGCGTCGCCGGATCCCTTGCCCTAAGGACCCGTGGCGATGACCCATGCCCTGCCCACCGTGCCCCGTCCCGCCGGCACGAGGCCCCCGCACACTCCCGACTCCGACGCGGCGGTGACCCGACTGGCGCTCGCGGCCCGCGACGGCGATCCGGTCAAGACGGACCGCTTCGTGCGCGCGCTCCACCGTGACGTGTGGCGGTACGTGGCCTACCTCAGCTCCGACGCCCAGGCGGCCGACGACCTGACCCAGGACGTGTTCCTGCGCGCGCTGCGCGCGCTCCCCCGGTTCGAGGGCCGCTCCTCCGCCCGGACCTGGCTGCTGTCGATCGCCCGTCGCACGGTGGTGGACAGCCACCGGCACGCCGCGGCCCGCCCCCGGACCGCGGACCGCACCGACTGGCAGACGGCCGCCGAGCAGGCCCAGCCGCGGGGCGTGCCCGGCTTCGACGACGGCATCGCCCTGGCCGAGCTGCTGGCCGGCATCCCCGCCGAACGCCGCGAGGCCTTCGTACTCACCCAGCTCCTCGGGCTGCCGTACGCGGACGCGGCCGCGGCCATCGGCTGCCCGGTCGGCACCGTCCGGTCCCGCGTGGCCCGCGCCCGCCTCTCCCTGACCGCGCTCCTGACGGACACCCCGCCGGCACCCTCCGGCACGGCGCACCCGACCCACCGGCCGGTATCGCGCGCCCGTGGGGGCGCGCCGGCGGGGGCACGACCGAAGGCGGCCTGACGCGCGGTACGGCCCCCCCCCCGCCCCGGGGGTGGGCCGTACCCCCCCGGCGGGTGGGCTGCCTAAGAACCAAAACCGCCCCCCAACTAGTTTCCGGGGGGTTCCGTGC
>NZ_JANFAK020000270.1 GCF_024721315.2 Streptomyces sp. Isolate_45 | reverse complement strand
ACCCAGTCCGAGTGGGCGGTCAAGGCCAAGCTCATCGAGCAGCCCGACCTGGCCGGCATCTACGACCTGACGCTCCTGAACAAGGTCCTCAAGGCCGCCGGCAAGCCCGAGGTCTCCGACGCCGGTCTCGGCGCCAAGTAACTCCGCAGCCCGGCAGACCCGGGAGGTGACGACCATGACTCCCAAAGAGCACGTCACCCTCCTGGGCACCCCGGGGTGTGCGCCGCCGCGGACCGGGCCGCCGGTCGGCTGATCGACCTGCCGGGCGGGCGCTTCACAGCCTGTGAGGACCCCTGCCATGACCCGGCCGACTCATGGGCACCGGCGACCCGGACCCCTTCCCGGCAGACCACGAAGGGCCGGTACGCAAGGTCGGAGTCGACCCCTTCCGCATCACGCCGACGACGGTGGCCAACGCGCGGTTCGCCACCTTCGTCGAAGCCACCGGCCACCCCACCGAGGCCGAACCCCTCGGCAGTGGGACACGGTTCGCCGGTGGAACGAACGGGTCCTGACCACCCTGCCGACGGCCGAGCCCGCCCGCGCGGTCCCACGGTGCCACCCGCGCGCCCGGTGCCTGTGATGGCAGCGGTCGGGGGTAGACGCGTGCCACCGCTTCCCGGCGGTCACCACCGCCGGCTTCAAGCGGGGCCCGATCGCCACGCCGGCGGCCGTCCCGTGCACCCCACCCGAGCAACTGGCGGCCCGGATCGGGCCATTCGCCTGGTCGAGCCCCGGTGCCGCCGCTCACGGCACCACCCGACCGCCCCCGTGCGGGTAGGCGTTCCGTCGCCCCACGGGGGCTTCGCGTCGTCCGGCGCGGTCGCGGTCGCGGAACAAGAACCCGTCACAGGTTGCGTACAAGGAAACGCCCCGCCCTGAGAGCTCTTCCTCGTTGGGCAGGCCCAGCTTGCGGTAGCCGGAGCCGGAGCCGGTCGCGATGATCACGGCCTTCGCGCGGTGGACCGTGCCCTCCGAGTCGTTGACGGTCTTGATGTCGCGCCGGTCAGGTCCACGGAGACGATGTCGTCGTCGATCATCTCGGCACCGAAGCGCTCGGCCTGGGCGCGCATGTTCTCCAGCCGTCGGCGATGTTCGAGTCAGTCACGTCGGTTCAGACCTTCGGCTTGGCGTCGATCTCGGCGACCAGGCCCTCGATGAGGCCCTTGATCTCGTCACGGATGGGTCGTACGGCCTCGACGCCCTGGCCTGCCGGGTCCTCGAGCTGCCAGTCGAGGTAGGTCTTGCCCGGGAAGTAGGGGCAGGCGTCGCCGCAGCCCATGGTGATGATGTAGTCCGACGCCCGGGCGGCCTCCGGGGTGAGGACCTTCGGCTTCTGGTCGGAGATGTCGATGCCCAGCTCGGCCATCGCGGCCACGGCGGACGGGTTGATCCGGTCGCCGGGGACGGAGCCCGCGGAGCGCACCTCGACGCGGTCTCCGGCGAGGTGGCGCAGGAAGCCGGCGGCCATCTGCGATCGGCCGGCGTTGTGGATGCAGACGAACAGCACGGACGCGACAGGAGTGGAGGACATCGTTCTTCCTTGGGGAGATGCCAACTTCGAGGTTGGAACGAGCGGTTGTGTCAAACGTCGAGCTGGGTTGGGGTGGGCGGTGCCCGGCGCTCCCTCGATCTTGGCGAGTGCCTCCCGACGCTCGACCGTCAGGCGTTCGGCGAGCGCGACCAGGTGTGTGTGGACCTGGGCGTCGGCTGCCAGGAGCGCGTAGGAGTCGGCGAGGGGTCGCTGCACGGTCTCCGGGGCGAACCTGCCTTCGCGGCGTGCGGCGAGGCGCGCCAGTCCGGTGGAGAGCCCCTGATCAGGCAGTTCGGGGGGCAGGGGCGAAGACATGAGAACCCTCCACGGGCTCCAAGAGGTCAGCCCGGACTGGTATCAGGACCGGGTGATGTGACAATATCAGTCCATGATGACGTCAGTCGACACTGAACTGATCCGGGTACTGGCCGACCCGCTCAGGCTCCAGATCGTGACCCTCCTCGCCAAGGAGACGCTCTGCACCACCCATCTCGTGGAAGAGACGGGTGCCAAACAGACGAACCTCTCGAACCACCTGAAGGTCCTGCGCGAGGCCGGGGTCGTGGATACGGAGCCATGCGGACGGTACATCTACTACCGCCTGCGCCCGGAAGTCATCGAGGCCATCGCCGGTCAGTTCGCCGACCTCGCTCAGACCGCGCGCGCCACCGCCGAAGCGAACCTCAAGCGGTCCTGCCCATAGCCCGCTTTTGCCTCACCTGCCCGAGGAGAACCGTTGTCCGTCACCGAGCCCGTCGGCGCCGCACCCGCAGCGGGCATAGCCGCCGACGCGCCCCAACCCGCGCCCGGCGCGACCCCGCCCCAGACCCCGTTGATCGCCCGCGCCGCCGCCGAGCTCGTCGGCACCGCGGCGCTCGTGGCGGTGGTGGTCGGCTCCGGCATCCAGGCCACCGAGCTCACCCAGGACGTGGGCCTGCAGTTGCTGGCGAACTCCCTGGCCACCGTCTTCGGCCTCGGCGTACTGATCGCCCTCCTCGGCCCGGTGTCCGGCGCCCACTTCAACCCGGCCGTCACCCTGGCCGAGTGGTGGACCGCCCGTCGCGGCGGCGCGGGCGTCAACGCTCGCGAGTTGGCCGTGTACGTGCCCTCGCAGACCGTCGGCGCGATAGCGGGCGCGATCCTGGCGGACGCGATGTTCGGCGAGCCGCTGGTGAGGTGGTCCACGCACGACCGCTCCGCCGGGAACCTCCTCCTCGGGGAGGTCGTCGCCACGGCCGGCCTGATCCTGCTGATCTTCGGCCTGGCCCGCACCGACCGCCTGCGCTTCGCACCCGTCGCGGTCGCCTCGTACATCGGCGCCGCGTACTGGTTCACCTCCTCCACCTCCTTCGCCAACCCGGCCGTCACCATCGGCCGCGCCTTCACCGACACCTTCGCGGGCATCGCCCCGGCCTCGATCCCGGGCTTCATCGGCGCCCAGCTGGCCGGTGTGATCGTCGGCCTGGCCCTGGTGGCGGTCATCTTCATGCGCGCCGAACACGCGACCGCCGGAGCCTCCGCGGCATGACGCAGAGCACGGACGTGGTGGTGATCGGCGGCGGCCAAGCAGGGCTCGCCGCCGGATACCACCTGCGCCGCCTGGGCATCGAGTTCGTCATCCTCGATTCCCAGGCGTCACCCGGCGGCGCTTGGCAGCACACCTGGGACTCTCTCCACCTGTTCTCCCCGACCGCACACTCCTCGCTGCCCGGTCGACTCATGCCCGTCCAGCCCGGCAAGGTCCATCCGGACGCACAACATGTGGTCTCGTACCTCGCCGACTACGAGAAGCGGTACGAGCTTCCCGTCCAGCGAGGCACGTGGGTCGACAGCGTGCACCGCGACGGGCCCGGCCTGCGGGTCGAGACGGACTCCGAATCCTGGAATGCGCGGGCGGTCATCAGCGCCACCGGCACCTGGACCCGCCCCTTCCTGCCCGCCGTCCCCGGCCGCCGCGACTACGCCGGCCGGCAGCTCCACACCGTGCAGTACCGCAACCCCGCGGACTTCGCCGGACGACGCGTGATCGTCGTGGGCGGCGGAAACTCCGGCGCGCAGATCGCCGCCGACCTCGCCGGCACGGCCGACCTGACCTGGGTCACCCGGCGCCCGCCCCGCTACCTGCCCGACGAGATCGATGGCAGCGCGCTCTTCGACGCCGCGACCGCCCGCCGCCAGGCCCTGGACGCCGGCCGCACTGACACCGGTGGCGTCGCCTCGCTCGGCGACATCGTCGCCGTCCCGCCCGTACGCGCCGCCCGCGACGCCGGTCTCCTCACCGCCACGCCCATGTTCAGCCGCCTCACCGAATACGGCGTCGCCTGGGCCGACGGAACGAGCGCGCGGGCCGACGCGATCATCTGGTGCACCGGCTTCCGCCCGGACCTCGCACACTTCGGCTCGCTCCGACTGCGCGGCACCCGCGGCCACATCGCCGCGATCGGCACCCGCTCCGTGGACGAACCCCGCCTGCACCTCCTCGGCTACGGAGACTGGACCGGCCCCGCCTCCGCCACCCTCATCGGCGTCGGCCGCCCCGCACGCGAAGCCGCCCGCGAGATCGCGGAACTGCTGCGCGCCTGAACGGCAAGTCAAAGAGCCCGTAAGGCCATGTGGTTGTGACTGGCTACAGAGGGGCGCCAGACCGGAGAGCTCAGGCGCCGCTGGCGTTCGACGCGGGAGCGGCCATCGGCGTGCTGGGCGGGATGATCG
Source organism: Streptomyces sp. Isolate_45 (assembly GCF_024721315.2). Taxonomy (GTDB): domain Bacteria; phylum Actinomycetota; class Actinomycetes; order Streptomycetales; family Streptomycetaceae; genus Streptomyces. The sequence goes on along the minus strand of NZ_JANFAK020000270.1, from coordinate 2,644 downwards.
GGCCGGGCGGCGCGGAGTTCCGCCTGCCACTGCTGATCGGCCTCTTCGGATTCGCGGCACTCTCGCCCGTCACGACTGACCGGCAGTGGGCAGCGACCTACACGCCGGCTGCGCGGGTCAGGAGCTGGGCCATGGCCGCGAGGACCGCCGGTTCGACCCAGTAGTAGACCCAGGTGCCGCGCCGCTCGGAGGAGAGCAGTCCGGCCTCCTTGAGCTTCTTCAGGTGATGGGAGACGGTCGGCTGGGAGACGCCCACGTCGGAGATGTCGCAAACGCAGGCCTCCCCGCCCTCGTGCGAGGCGACTGCGGAGAAGAGCCGCAGGCGTACGGGATCACCCAGGGCCTTGAACATCGTGGCCGTACGCTCCGCCTCGTCCGCGGTCAGCGGGCGCTCGGTGAGCGGCGGGCAGCACGGCGCGACGGCTTCCGGCTCCAGCAGCGGCAACACGTTCACATTCGACATGCGTCTATGTTGACACATGTCGAACTAGTCAGCCAGGGGCGTCTTCGCTACGCAGGCCGGAGGCCAGGCGGCGAGCGACCCGATCCGCGTCGCGCCCTCGCACAACGAGTTCGACGAGAGGCTGCGCTGACACTCCAGCCCCACGAACGCAAGCCGGTCATGCTCAACGGAGAAGCCGTCGCGATGCAGCGGGCGTCCGCGGCCGTCAGCGATGCCGAGGCCTTGAGATACGGCAGGTCGGGGCGATACCCGGTGGCCAACACGATGGCGCCGACCTCCTCCTGCACGCCGTCCGACCACACGACCCGCTTGCCCGCGATGGAAGTGAAGAGCGGGCGACGGCCGGGGCGTCGTCGACGGCGGCTCGGTATCCGCCGGTGTCGAAGACCGGCCGGGTCGGCGGAGTGCGCAGAAGGCGCCCGATGGGGGCGCACCCCGGGCAGGGAACTGAACCGTGCCGGCGAGAAGAGGGTGAGGCTGTCGTAGTACCGCGGCCACGATCCGGCCGACCGGTCGGACGCTTCCAGAACGACCGGCTTCAACCCATGCCCGACCAGGGCGTATGCCGTCGCCAGTCCGGCTTGGCCCGCTCCGACCACGACGACGTCGACATGCTCCATTAACGATCTCCCGATTCGACGAATGTCTATGTTGACGCTCATCGAATCAAGTGTCATGCTGGCTGCGCAAGCCATCGACAGATGTCGAAACACTGAGGAGTCGACCGTGAACGCGCCTGCCAACACCGAGCTGCCCGTCGTTGTCATCGGAGCCGGCCCCATCGGCCTGGCCGCCGCCGCACACCTCGTCGACCAGGGCATCGACCCGCTGGTCCTGGAGGCCGGACCGGTCGTCGGCAGCGCCGTGCGGGACTGGAGCCACGTACGCCTGTTCTCCACCTGGGGCGAGGTCGTCGACCCGGCCGCGGAGAAGCTCTTGGCCCCCACCGGCTGGGTCAGGCCGGACGAGGCCACCTACCCGACCGGCGGCGACTGGGCCGAGCAGTACCTGCGGCCGCTGGCCGCCGTCCTGGGCGAGCGCGTCCGCGTCGGCGCCCGCGTCACCGGCGTCTCCCGCCTCGGCCGCGACCGCGTCGTGGACGCCGACCGCGAGACCCAGCCCTTCACCGTCCACATCACGCACGCCGACGGCAGCGAGGAACGGCTGACCGCCCGCGCCGTCATCGACGCCTCCGGCACCTGGTCGACCCCCGGCCCCATCGGCGGTGACGGCCTGCCCGCCCTCGGCGAGCGCACCGCGGCCGACCGGATCTCGTACCGCGTCCCGGACCTGAAGGACCCGGCCGTCCGCACCCGTTACGCCGGCAAGCGCACCGCCGTCATCGGCTCTGGCGCCTCCGCCTTCACCGCGCTCGCCTACCTCGCGGACCTCGCCAAGGCCGAGGAAGGCACCCACTCCACCTGGATCCTGCGGCGCGGTATCAGCGGCTCCACCTTCGGGGGCGGCGAAGCAGACCAGCTGCCCGCCCGCGGCGCTCTCGGTCTGGCGGCCAAGGCCGCGGTCGACAACGGGTACGCCGACGCCGTCACCGGCTTCCGCACCACCGCCGTGGAGAAGTCCGGCGACCGGCTCGTCCTCGTCGCCGAGGACGGCCGCCGCCTGGCCCCGGTCGACGAGGTCATCGTCCTCACCGGCTTCCGCCCCGACCTCACCTTCCTCGACGAGCTCCGCCTCGGCCTGGACGAGCGCCTCCAGGCCCCGACCGAGCTGGCCCCGCTGATCGACCCCAACCAGCACTCCTGCGGCACCGTCTACCCGCACGGAGTCAACGAGCTCTCCCACCCGGAGAAGGACGTCTACCTCGTCGGCATGAAGTCCTACGGCCGCGCCCCTACCTTCCTCGCCATGACCGGCTACGAGCAGGTCCGCTCCATCGCCGCCCACCTTGCCGGTGACCACGAGGCCGCCGGTCGCGTCGAGCTCACCCTTCCCGAGACCGGCGTCTGCGGTGGCGCGGGCCTCTTCGACGAGCCCGAGGCAGCCGAGGCGACCGGTGGTGGCTGCTGCGCCGCGCCCTCCACCCTTACCATCGGCGCCCCGGCCGCTTCCGGCGGCTGCTGACCAGCGAAGTGACGAACCTTCACCGCGGCGGGGGGGGGGGGGGGGGGGGGGGGGGGGGGGGGGGGGGGGGGGGGGGGGGGGGGGGGGGGGGGGGGGGGG
>NZ_JANFAK020000269.1 GCF_024721315.2 Streptomyces sp. Isolate_45 | reverse complement strand
GAACCCCGGGGCCGCCGCGCCCGACGACGCCCCCGACACCGGGGCGGCCCGCACCCGGCTGGGACTCGGGCAGGCGGCCCTGCTGTCGGCGCTGGTCGCCGGCACCCCGGTGCCCGAGGGCTTCGACCGGCAGCGGATCCGCGTACAGGCACGGGCCCTGGCCGCCAAGCGGGCCTCGGTCGTGGCCAAGGTCGCGCCCGAACTGCCCGAACTGCTCGGCGGCCCCGCCGGCTACCGCACGGCCTTCCTCGCGTACGCCCGCCAACGGCCCATGACGGCCGGTTACCGCCGCGACGCCCTGGACTTCGCCGAGCACCTGCTCATCCAGGACCTGCCGGCCGACCCGGCCGCCCGCCGCCGGCTCACCACCTGGTGGCGGGACCGCGCCGGGGCCCGGCCACCGCGCCGGATCGTCCGTTGGGCCCGCGCCCTGGTGGGGAGAGCAGCGTGACCGTCCTCATCGCCCTCGTGTGGATCGCCGTCGTCACCTCCACCGCCCTGCTCCTGGTCGCCCAGCGCCGCGCCCTGCCCCCGGTGGCCGGGCCCGCGCCGCGGCTGCACGACCTGTCCGAGGCAGCCTTCATGGCGGGCGGCCCCGGAGCCGTCGTCGACGCCGCGCTCGTCTCCCTCCTCGGCGACGGCCGCCTGGTGATCGGCGGTCCGGGCATCGTCCACGTACGGTCCGGGGCCCGGGCCGGCGACACCGCGGAGCGGGCCGTGCTGCTGGCCCTGCGGCAGGCCCCCTCCGGCTGGCTCTACCGGATCCGCTACGACGCCATGCTGGACCCGGCCGTGCAGGAGATCGGCGACGCCCTGGCCGCCCGCGGCCTCGTCTCCGAGCCCGGTGCGGGGCGTGGCCGACGACGCTGGGGGAAGCTCCAGGCCCTGCTCTGCGCGCTGCTGGCCTTCGCGTCGATCCCGATCACCGTCGTGAGCCTGGCCCTGGACGCGGGGCCCCGGATCCCGTTCGCCCTCGCCGTGCTGCCCGCCCTCATCGCCGGCCTGGTGATGGGCGTCGTCTGCGCGAAGCGCGCGGGCCGGCGGATCACCCCGACCGGGCGGGCCGCGCTCGGGGAGATCCGGGCGCAGCACGTGGGCAACCCGGCGCCGCACGTGCAGACCGCCCTGTTCGGGCTGCGCGGTCTGCAGGATCCGTACCTGCGCTCCCACCTGGTGCCCGCGGCCCGCGAGGCCCGGCTCGCCGCCGCCCGGACGCGGACGGGCGGGCACCGGCCGCACTCCTCCGGGGCGTCCGGCTCCTCCGACGAGTTCGTGGCCCCGGTGCTCTGGTGCGCGTCCTCCGACGGCGGGAGCGGGGGTGGCGGCGGGTCCGGCTGCGGTTCGGGGCCGGGGTGCGGATCCTCGTCGGGCTGCGGCGGGGGCGGGGGCGGGGGTTCCAGCTGCTCGTCGTCCGGCTCCAGTTGCGGCTCCTCCAGCTCCAGTTGTGGGAGCAGCAGCAGTTCCAGTTGTGGGAGCAGCAGCTCCTGAACGTCCGTCATCACAGTTCACGAGGTGCTCACATGTGCGCGCCGTCCCTGACTTCCCGCTTCAACGACCTGTAGGAATCAGGCATGTTCTGGGTCCTGTTCCTCCTGCTGGCGTGGGCCGGCGTGCTGATGGCCTGCGTTCGGCTCCTGCGGGCCACGACCGAGGCCGCCGGTTCCGTCGAGAGCTTCGTCGTCGAACACCGGCTGAGCCTGTACGAGGCCGCGTACCTGGCCGGCGGGCCGGACCGGGTCGCCGTGGTGACGCTGCTGTCCATGGAGCGCGGGCGGCGGCTGCTCCTCGCCCACACCGGCTGGGCCACCGTCGTCGATCCCGTCGGGCGGGACCCGCACGAGCGGGCCCTGCTGGAGGCGTTCGGCCCGCAGGGGCAGTCCCCCGTCCGGGAGCTGCGGACCGCGGCGGCCGGTCACGAGGCCGTACGGGTCCTCGCGGACCGGCTGGGAGCGGCGGGGCTCACCGTCCCCGACGGGGTACGGGGCGACCTCGCGGAGGGCCTCCGGGCGGTCCGCCGGGCCACTTGGCTGGTCCTCGCCATGGCCGCGGCCTCGCTGGCCGCGGCCCCCTCCGAAAGGGGCACCGCGGTGACCGTGCTGTGGTGGTTCTCGCTGCCGCTGCTGCTCACCCTGAGCTGCCAGGCCGTCGCCCGCTTCGAAGGGCACCGCCACTCCCCCTGGGCGTCCCCCTCGGGCCGGCGGCTGCTGCTGGAGCTGCAACGCGAGGACGTCACCCCGGACCCCCTCACGGCGGTGGCCGTGCACGGGGTGCGGGCCGTGACCGATCCGGGGCTGCGGGCTGCGCTCGCCTGACGGGCCCCGCGGCGTCGGTCCCCCCTCGCCCCGACGGGACTTCCGCGCGGCGCGGGCCGGCCGGGGGCCGATCGGGGGGTAACGCGGGCCGTGCCCGCGACGCCCGGCGATGCGTCTGTACAGGGCGGCGGGCCTGACATCTCATCGGACCAGCCGATGAGACGAAGGAGCCGCCATGCGGACGACGCCCGCCCGCCGCCGGACGACGCCCACCCGCCGCGCCGCCGCCCTGGCGGCACTCTCCCTCGCCCTGTGCCTGCCCTCCCCGGTGGTCGCCGCCCCCACCGCGCGGCCCGGTGCGGCGGAACGCGCCCCCGGGGAGGCCGATGGCACCGCAAGCGCCCGGACCTCAGGGACCAACGCAGCCGGCGGAACCGACCGGACCGCCGCCGAGGACGCCGGGGCCGCACGCGTCGCCCGTCGCGCGGCCCTCGCCGCCCCGGCCGGTGGGCTCGTCTTCGGCCGCTGCCCCGTGGTCGAGGAGCTGCCCGGCCCGGTGCGGTGCGCCGCCCTGCGCGTCCCCCTCGACTACGCCCGCCCCGACGGCCCGCAGATCTCCCTCACCGTCAGCCGGGTCCCGGCCACCGGCCGAGGGGGCGCCGCACGGCAGGGCGCGCTCGTCTACAACCCGGGCGGGCCCGGCGCCTCCGGGATGCACTTCCCGCTGTTCGCGGGGCTCCCGGCCTGGCGGGGCGTCGCCGCCGCCTACGACCTGGTCGGCTACGCCCCGCGCGGGGTCGGCCGGTCCGCCCCGCTGTCCTGCCGCGACCCGGCCGCGCCGGCGCCGGCCGGACCGACCCTGGTTCCCGCCGAGCCGTCCGCCGCGTACAAGCGGGAACGGGTCGCCGAGGCCCGGACGTACGCCCTGGGCTGTGCGCGGCGGGCCGGTGGGGCCCTGGCGCACTACACGACGCTGAACAACGTCCGGGACCTGCACGTGCTCCGGGCCGCGCTCGGCGAGGAACGGCTGACCTTCATGGGGGCCTCGTACGGCACGTACCTGGGGGCGGTGTACGCCACCCGGTACCCGGGGTACGTGCGGCGCATGGTCTTCGACTCGGCCGTGGACCCGGACCCGCGCCGCATCTGGTACCGCAACAACCTCGACCAGGCCCCGGGCTTCGAACGGCGCTGGTCCGACTTCCGGACCTGGGCGGCCCGCCACCACGCCACGTACGGGCTCGGCGCCACCGCGCGGGCCGTGCGGGCGAGTTACGAGCGGGTCCGGGCGGCGGTGGCCCGGGAGCCTGCGGACGGGGTCGTCGGGACGGGCGAACTGCACGCGGCGTACCTCCAGACCGCCTACTACGACGAGGTCTGGCCGGAGCGGGCCGCGGCCCTGGCGGCCTTCCTGCGGGGCGATCCGGGGCCGCTGGTCGAACAGGCGGGGCCGCGTCCGGGGGACGCGGCGCGGGCCGCGAACGCGGCGGCGGTCTACACGGCGGTGCTCTGCAACGACGCGCCCTGGCCCGCCGACTGGGAGACGTGGGACCGGGACAACACCGAGTTGGCGCGCCGGGCGCCCTTCGAGACCTGGGCGAACGCGTTCCTGAACCTGCCGTGCGCCTTCTGGCCGGTGGCGGAGCGGCAACGGCCGGTGGCCGTGGGAGCGGCCCCCGCGCGGCTGCCCCGGACGCTGATCGTGGCGGCGGAACGGGACGGGGCGACGCCCCACCGGGGAGCGCTGGAGCTGCAACGGCGGCTCGGCCCGCGGGCGGCGCTGGTCACCGAGGAGGGGGCGGGCAGCCACGGGGTGGCCGGCGGACGCAACGCGTGCGTGGACCGGCGGGTGGAGCGGTACTTGCTGACGGGCGCCACTCCGGGGTGGCGTACCGCGTGTGCGCCGCATCCGGAGCCCGCACCGGTGTCGCTGGACGACCGGGCAGCGGGCGCTCCCAGGGCGCTGCTGCCGCCAGTCGTCTGAACTTCCGGGCGGGGTCTCCGGCTGCGTCGATTCGGGGGCAGGGCCTCCCGATCCCCGGAGGAGGTCAAATCCTCCGGTCCTTCCCCCCAGGGGAGGTATCAGGCGAGTCCGGCCACCAGATCGGCGACGGACTTGCGGCGCCCGGTGTAGAAGGGCACCTCTTCGCGGACGTGCATGCGGGCCTCGGAGGCACGCAGGTGACGCATGAGGTCGACGATGCGGTACAGCTCGTCGGCCTCGAAGGCCAGCATCCACTCGTAGTCGCCCAGCGAGAAGGAGGCGACGGTGTTGGCGCGGACGTCCGGGTAGCCGCGGGCCATCATGCCGTGGTCCTTGAGCATGCGGCGGCGGTCCTCGTCGGGCAGCAGGTACCAGTCGTAGCTGCGCACGAAGGGGTACACGCTGACGTACTCGCGGGCGACCTCGTCGGCCAGGAAGGCCGGGATGTGCGACTTGTTGAACTCGGCGGGGCGGTGCAGCGCCATGTTCGACCAGACCGGCTCCAGGGCGCGGCCCAGCTTGGTGCGGCGGAACAGGTTGTAGGCGCTCTGCAGCTCGTCCGCGGTCTCGGCGTGCCACCAGATCATGACGTCCGCGTCGGCGCGCAGGCCGGAGACGTCGTAGGCGCCGCGGACGGTGATGTCCTTGGCGGCCAGCTGGTCGAACAGCTCCTGGACCTCGTCGGCGAAGCCGGTGCGGTCCTCGGGCAGGACGTCCTTCAGCTTGAAGACGGACCACAGGGTGTAGCGAATGACCTCGTTGAGGTCCTTCGCCTTCTTCCCCGCGTTGGGAATCTTCTCCGGTGCAGTCATGTGTCCATTGTCCCGTGTGCTGATCAGTGGTCTGCGCCAGGGGTGGCCAACGAGGCGATCACCACATCGGCGGCCTTCCCCGCGCTCGCGACGCAGGCCGGGATGCCGACGCCGTCGTAGAGGGCGCCGCACACGGCGAGGCCGGGAAGGGCCGCGACGGCGGTGCGGATCCTGGCCACCCGGGCGAGGTGGCCGACCGGGTACTGGGGCAGGCCGCGGTCCCAGCGGGTGACCGTGGAGGCCACGGGCCGGGCGGTCAGGCCGACGGCCGCGCCGAGGTCGGCGAGCGAGACGTCGACGAGTTCCCCGTCCTCCCGCCCCAGGTCGTGCTCGTCGCCGTGCCGGCCGACGGAGGTGCGCAGCAGGAAGAGGTCCGGATCGGCGCCGCTCCAGGCCCACTTGTTGCTGGAGAAGGTGGAGGCCTTGATCGTGCGGCCGTCGACGGGCGGTACGAGGAACCCGCTGGCGCCGCCGTCGACGATCGACGGCGGTAGGTCGGCGCGGCGGAAGGCCATGGTGACCAGGGCCATGGAGGCGTACTCGGCCCCGCGCAGTTCGGCGGCGGCCGCGGGGGCGAGGGTGGCCAACAGGTCGGCGGCGGGACCCGCCGGGGTGGCCAGCACCACGGCGTCGGCGTCGATGACCTCGGAGCCGGTGACGACGCGCCATCCGCCGGCGGTCCGCAGGACCTCGTGGACGGGGGCTCCGGTGCGCAGGTCGGCGCCCGCGGCCCGGCAGGCGGCGGCGACGGCCAGGGGCAGCCGTCCGATGCCGCCGTCGATGCCGGCGAAGACGGGCCCGGCGGCCTGCGGCTGCCGGGCGGCGCGGGCCTGGAGGTCCCGTACGGCCTCGCCGAGCATCGGGTGGGAGCGGGCGGCGTCGAAGAGCTGGGGCACGGCGGCGCGCATCGAGATGCGGTAGGCGTTGCCCGCGTACACCCCGCCGAGGAGGGGTTCGACGAGCCGGTCGACGACCTCGTGGCCGAGGCGGGCGGCGACGTACTCGCCGACGGCGACGTCCTCGCCGATCTCGACGGGCGGCAGGTCGCGTTCGGCCTCGATGCGGGCCAGTCCCGCGTCGGAGAGCACGCCCGAGGCGGCGAGCGGACCCGGTTCGGCGGGGACGCCCATGACGTGGCCGCGGGGCATGGGGCGAAGGGCGCCCCGGGTCCACAGGTGGGCGGTGGCGGTGGCGGGCGGCTGGAGGGCGTCGGCGAGGCCGACGGCACGGGCCAGGTCCACGGCCTCGGGCCGGCGGGCGAGCACGGATTCGGCGCCCAGGTCCACGGGGAGGCCGGCGAGTTCGCCCGCGTGCAGCTTGCCGCCGAGGCGCGGCCCGGCTTCCAGGAGGGTGACGCGGACGCCGGCGGCCAGCAGCCGGTGGGCCGCGGCGAGGCCGGCGATGCCGCCGCCGATGACGACGGCGTGCCCCGGGGCTGCCGGGTGGCCCGTACGCGTGTCCGCTTCATGCATGGACACATCGTGTCAGACCGCCCGGTGAGGCCGGACCGTGACCTCATCGCGACCGGTCCGGGACCCGGCGTGCGAAACCGGGGGCGGGGCGCCGTACGTCGAACGGGCGACATTCGGCGGATTCCCCGGGGGTACTCACGATGCGCACGCTCCACAGACACCGTACGGCCGCGGCCCTCGCGGCCCTGTCCCTGGCCGGGGCCCTCGCGCTCACCGGCTGCGGGGCGGACGGCTCCGGCTCCTCGGCCGACCGGGGCGCGGCCG
>NZ_JANFAK020000268.1 GCF_024721315.2 Streptomyces sp. Isolate_45 | reverse complement strand
CGCTCCCGGGCCGTCAGCTTGCCCTTGGCGTGCTGCGCCTCCGTCGCCCGATCGCTCGGCCCGCGCCGCGCCTCCTCACGGAGGGAGTGCAGCTCGGCCACGCGTCCACGGGCGTCGGTCGGCTCGCTCGAAGTCTGGTCCACAACGGTCATGTACCGACCTTACGAAGTGCGACGGCGAAAACCCTCCGTTGGTTCCGCACAGTCTCGGACCCGATCCGCTGTCCGGCCCGAACAGAACCGCCGGGGGATGCATGGACTCCCCCAGTCGGGACCTTGGCCCTTTGTGGGAGTTCGACAAAACAGCGGGACCCACCCCGAAGAAGTTGAAATTTGAACGGAATGGGTCTAGCGTCATTCTCGTTGAAAGTTCAACGAAGTTCGGAATCCCCGGACCCCGTCGGACACCCCACCAGCAGGATCTTCCGAGGAGTAAGTCATGGGTCTCTTCACCCGCCGCACCGCCCCCACCGCCGTCGCCACGCTCGAAGTGGACCCGGCGCTCGCCGCCCTGACCGGCGACTACGTGATCGACGCCGCGCACAGCAGCATCGGGTTCACCGTCCGGCACGCGATGGTCACCAACGTCCGCGGCAGCTTCACCGAGCACGAGGGCACCCTGCACCTCGACGGCGGCGACCCGTCCCGCTCCACCGCGGTCATCGACGTGAAGATCGCCTCGATCGGCACCGGCATCGCCGACCGCGACACCCACCTGCGCAGCGGCGACTTCTTCGACGCCGAGACCTTCCCCGTCATGAGCTTCCACTCCACCTCGGCGCAGACCCTCGGCGGGGACGCGTACCGTGTCACCGGCGAGCTGACGATCAAGGACGTCACCCGCCCGCTCTCCATCGACCTGGAGTTCACCGGCTCGGCCACCGACGTCTACGGCAACGAGCGCGTCGGCTTCGAGGGCGGCACCGAGATCCTGCGCTCCGACTGGGGTCTGACCTGGAACGCCGCGCTGGAGGCCGGCGGTGTCATGGTCAGCGACAAGGTGAAGCTGACCTTCGACATCTCGGCGATCAAGCAGGCCTGACCGGCCGCACGAGACGCCGGCCCGGGGGCGGCTACCAGCCGCCCCCGCCGTCGAACCCGCCACCGCCGCCGAAGTCCCCGCCGCCGAAGTCGGACGGGTTGAAGTCGGCCCCGGAGACGTCCCCGCCCTCGAATCCGCTCCCCGCGCCGCCGAAGTCCGAGGCGTAGGCGGGGCCGGACATCATCGATCCGAGCATCGTGCCCATCAGCAGGCCGGGCAGGATGCCACCGCCGAAGTACCCGCCGGCCCAGGGGCCGTAGGCCGGGCCGGCGTCGTAGTACGGGCGCGGTCCGCGTTCGGTGTCGACGGTGCGGACCGCGGGGTCCAGGCCTTCGCGCAGCCGCACGGCGTCCGCCGCGCAGACCGGGACGGTACGGGAGGCCCCGGCGGGCGGCGCCCAGGTCGCGTCCTCGGTGCTCGGTCCGTGCCGCGGGTCGAAGAAGCAGGGCGAGCGGCGCTCGGGCACCGGCTTGCCCTGACGGCGCGCGTCGAGGGACGCCAGGGCGTACCGGCCGTCCTCCAGGGCCTGGGTCACGCCCTGCACCTCCTCGGGGCGCCGGACCGAAGCCATGATCTGCTTGGCCTTCTCGTACGAGTCGAGGCCCTGTTCGTAGTCGCGCCGCATGGCGTCGTCGGCGCCCGGTTCACCCGGGTGGAAGTCCAGTCGCTCCAGTTCCTCGCCGAAGGCCGTGATGTCCTCGTCCACGACGACGGCGAGCCGGGCGATCGCGTCGCGCCGGATCTCTTCCTTCTTCTTCCGGTTCCGCTTCACCAGCAGGTACGCGCCGCCCCCGCCCGCGACGGCGACCGCGCCGAGCGCGATGAGCCCGCCGACCGGTGCTCCGTCGGACGCGCCGGTGGTGCCCCAGGACGCGGGGGCGGAGCCCTTGGCCTGGCTCAGGGCCTGGTCGACGAAGTTGTCGAGCTGGGTGGCCGCGTCCACCGGGGTGCCGGTCTTGACCGTCTCGGTGAGGTTCTGCACCGCGTTCCTCGGCATGACGGCCGGGTCGGCTCCCGCCTTGAAGCCGTCGCCGAGGCGGATCGCGTACAGGCCGGTGATGCCGGTCTCGGCGCGGACCGCGGGGAGCACCTTGTCCTGCGGGAATTCCGCGGTGGCCGGCAGCACGGCGACGAACACCGGTTTCCCGGAGTCCTTGATCTTCTCGGTCAGCGCGTCGGCCTGCGCCGCGGACAGCTGGTCGCGGGCGCCGGGGTCGACGTAGACCGGGCCCTTCTTGAGGGCCTCCCCCACCTCGGCGATTCCGGTGGCGGCCGAGGCCTGCGGGGCGGCCACGAGGGCGGTCGTCGACAGGGCCAGCAGCAGACCGGCCAGCAGCGGTCCGAATCGTACGGATATCAGCCTGGTCCTCATGCGTACGACGCTACCCGAACAGGTTGTTTCCCGTGTTAACGGGACATAAGGCCGCCCCCGCCCGGACGCCGGTGCTCGGTACCCGCCCTTCGCCCCGGGGTGGGTCGATGCGGCGCGCGTCCGCGCACGTGATGAGCCGGGTCGAGCCCGGCGCGGCTCCCCCGGCGGGGTCGGAATCCGGGTGGATCGGCTGGTGGACGGAGGCGGGCACCCGGAGCGGAACGTTCCCCCTGTTCGAGCCGCCCGCCTCGTGGCACCCCGAGCCCATGGGCGAGCAGCGGCTGCCGGCCGGCCGCGCGTACCGGGCGCAGTTCCATTCGCCGGACGACGGCGTCCACCACGGGGAGGCGCGCTTCACGGAGGACGACCTCGCCGGGTTGGCTCCCGGCGAGGTGTGGGCCGACGGGCGGGCGATGTCCCGGGGGGTGTTGCGGAAGGTGCGGGACGACGCCTGCCGAACCCGAACCCGGACTACTCCGCCGGCTCCACGCCCGCGTGCAGGAGCCCGAAGGTGTAGGCGTCCTCCAGGGCCTGCCAGGACGCGGCGATCACGTTGGGGGCGACGCCCACGGTCGACCACTCGCGGACGCCGTCCGTCGTGGCGATCAGCACTCGGGTCGTGGACTCCGTGCCGTGCGTGCCCTCAAGGATGCGGACCTTGTAGTCGACCAGCTCGAACTTGGCGAGCTGCGGGTAGAACCGCTCCAGCGCCACCCGCAGCGCCCGGTCCAGGGCGTTGACCGGGCCGTTGCCCTCGGCCGTCGCGACGATCCGCTCGCCCTTGGCCCACAGCTTGACCGTGGCCTCGTTGGCGTGGGTGCCGTCCGGGCGGTCCTCGACGATCGCGCGCCAGGACTCGATGCGGAAGTACTTGCGGGCCCGGCCCTCGACCTCGGCCCGCAGCAGCAGTTCGAAGGAGGCGTCGGCCGCCTCGTACGTGTAGCCCTGGAGCTCGCGCTCCTTGACCCGCTCGACGACCCGGGCGATCAGCGCGCGGTCGCCGCCCAGGTCGACTCCGAGCTCCTTGCCCTTGAGTTCGATGGAGGCGCGGCCGGCCATGTCGGAGACGAGCATCCGCATGGTGTTGCCGACCCGCTCGGGGTCGATGTGCTGGTACAGGTCGGGATCGACCTTGATCGCCGACGCGTGCAGGCCGGCCTTGTGCGCGAAGGCGGAGACGCCGACGTAGGGCTGGTGCGTGGAGGGCGTGAGGTTGACGACCTCGGCGATGGCGTGCGAGATCCGGGTCATCTCGGCGAGGGCGCCCTCGGGGAGGACCGTGCGCCCGTACTTGATCTCCAGCGCGGCCACGACGGGGAACAGGTTGGCGTTGCCGACGCGCTCGCCGTAACCGTTCGCGGTGCACTGGACGTGGGTGGCGCCCGCGTCGACGGCGGCCAGGGTGTTGGCGACGGCGCAGCCGGTGTCGTCCTGGGCGTGGATGCCGAGCCGGGCGCCGGTGTCGGCGAGGACGGTCGCCACCGTCGCCGAGATCTGCGCGGGCAGCATGCCTCCGTTGGTGTCGCAGAGGATGACGACGTCGGCCCCGGCCTCGTACGCGGCGCGCACGACGGACTTGGCGTACTCGGGGTTCGCGCGGTAGCCGTCGAAGAAGTGCTCGCAGTCGACGAAGACGCGACGGCCCTGCTCCACGAGGTGGGCGACGGTGTCCCGGACCATCTCCAGGTTCTCGTCGAGGGTGGTGCGCAGCGCGAGCTCGACGTGCCGGTCGTGGGACTTGGCGACCAGGGTGATGACCGGCGCGCCGGATTCGAGGAGGGCGCGGACCTGCGGGTCCTGCGCGGCGGAGCCGCCGGCGCGACGGGTGGCGCCGAAGGCGACCAGCTTGGCGTGCTTGAAGTCGATCTCGGCGCGGGCGCGGGCGAAGAACTCCGTGTCGCGGGGGTTGGCGCCGGGCCAGCCGCCCTCGATGAAGCCGACGCCGAAGTCGTCGAGGTGCCGGGCGATGGTCAGCTTGTCCGCGACCGTGAGGTTGATGCCCTCACGCTGGGCGCCGTCGCGCAGGGTGGTGTCGAAGACGTGGAAGCTGTCGACGGGCCCCGTGCGCTGCTCCGTCGGCTCGGTCGACTCCGTCGCCTCTGTCGTCGTCATGCTGATCTGACTCCTGTCGGATGAGTGGTTCCGGAGACCCGGGATCCACTGCCCCCATCATCGCGCGCCGCCCGGTCCCGGCATGATTTCGGGCCGGGAAACGAAAAGACCCCTCGCGGGTGCGAGAGGTCTGCGCGCGGGTCTGAGGCACGGTGGCCGCTGCCGCGAAGGTCGTCCACGGTTCAGCGGTCACAGAGGACCGGCGCGCTGCTGTCCATAATCATGAGCTGAGCAGGCACGTCCGCAGTGTGCCATACGGCTCGCCGTACGTGGACGGCGATCTCACGATGCGGGCAGCCCCGCACGGGTGGCCCCCGGGGTCAGCCGGGGACGGGAACGGTGAGGGTGTCGGTGAGGAACTCCCGTACGTGTTCCAGGATGTCGTCCCGGCCTATCCCGGGCAGGCCGACGGCGACCTGGATGCTGAAGCCGTCGAGGAGGGCCCGGATCCGGGCGGCGTACCGGTCGGGGTCCACCGGGCGGAACTCCCCGCGCGAGACGCCCTCGGCGAGGAGGGCGACCAGGTCGCGGTGCCAGGCGCCCTCGATGGCGGCCTGCCGGTCGCGTTCCTGGGGGCCGGCGTTCTGGGAACGGTTCCAGACCTCCAGCCACAGGGTCCAGTGCGGGTCCCGCGGGCCGTCGGGCACGTAGAGGTCCACGTACGCCTGGAGGCGGGCGCGGACCGGGTCGCGGCGGGAGAGCAGGGCCCGCCGCTCGGTGCCGAGGGCGGCCTCGCTCCACTCCAGGGTCTGCAGCAGGAGTTCGTCCTTGCTGCGGAAGTAGTAGAGGAGGTGGCCGCTGCTCATGCCGACCTGGCGGCCCAGACCGGCCATGGTCAGGCCCTCCAGGCCGCGCTCGGCGATCGTGGCCATGGCGGCGACGAGTACGTCCTCGCGCGGGGGCGCGTTCTTGCGCGCCGCCCGTACCGGTACTCCACCCGCCACCATGGGCCACTCCTTCATGAGGTCCGCCGTAGGTCAGACCTTCGGCTGCTGCTGGGTGATGCAGTGGATACCGCCACCCCCGGCGAAAATCGTACGTGCGTCAACCAGCGTCACGGTCCGCCCGGGGAACAGACCGCGGAAGATCTCGGCCGCCTCCTCGTCGCGCGGGTCGTCGAAGGCGCACAGCACGACGCCCCCGTTGCAGAGGTAGTGGTTGATGTACGAGTAGTCGACCCACTCGCCGTCCTCCTCCAGCACCGTCGGCGCCGGGACCTCCACGACCTCCAGCAGTCGGCCCCGCGCGTCGGTGGAGGCGCGCAGGAGGGCGGCGATGGTCTTGCAGCGCTCGTGGTCCGGGTGGGCCGGGTCGGGCTGGGTGTGGACCATGACGACGCCGGGGCGGGCGAAGGCGGCGACGATGTCGACGTGGCCCTGGGTGCCGTAGGTGCCGTAGTCACCGGCGAGGCCGTACGGGAGCCAGATCGCCTTCGTGGTGCCGAGGTGGGCGTGGATCTCGTCCTCGACCTGCCGGCGGGTCCAGCCGGGGTTGCGGCCGTCGCCGAGCTGCACGGTGTCGGTGAGGAGCACAGTGCCCTCTCCGTCGACGTGGATGGCGCCGCCCTCGTTGACGAGGCGGGTGCTGTACGTGCGGGTGCCGATGAGGTCGGACACGTGGCGGGCGACCTTGGAGTCGTGGTCCCAGCGGGCCCATTCCTGGGCGCCCCAGCCGTTGAAGGTCCAGTCGACGGCGGCCAGTTCGCCCGCGTCGTTGGTGACGAAGGTGGGGCCGATGTCGCGCATCCAGGCGTCGTCGAGCTCGCGCTCGACCAGTTGGACGTCGTCACCGACGACGGCGCGGGCGCTCTCGGCGTCGCCCGGGGAGACGACGAGGGTCACGGGCTCGTACGCGCGGACCGCGCGGGCGACGGCGCCCCAGGCCGCGCGGGCCTCGGCGAGCTCCTGATCGTTGGTGAAGGTGGGGTTGGGGCTGGGCCAGGCCATCCAGGTGCGCTCGTGCGGGGTCCACTCGGCGGGCATCCGGAATCCGGCGTCGACGGGCTTGGACGGCTGGGCCGGCTGCGTCGGCTGGGTCATGGCAGGGGTCCTCACAGGCTGTGCTGGGCTTACAAGAAGTACAGGCGGTTCAGGGAGACCGATTCGGCCGCTTCGGAACGCAGCGGTTCGCCGTCGAGGGAGACGAGTCCGCTGCGCGCGTCCACATCGACCGCGCCCACCCGGGAGTTGCGGAGCATGTCCTTCGGTCCGATGCCTCGGGTGCCGCGGACGGCGACCCGGCGGCGGCGCGTGGGCATCTCGTCGGAGCCGAGCGCGGCGGCCGCGGCGGAGACGAAGGCGACGGAGATGTCGGCCGCGGTGGCCCCGTAGGAGCCGAACTGCGGTCCGAGGACGAGGGGTTCGCAGGTGTCGGTGGCGGCGTTGGGGTCGCCGGTGACGCCGTAGGCGGGGAACCCGG
>NZ_JANFAK020000267.1 GCF_024721315.2 Streptomyces sp. Isolate_45 | reverse complement strand
GAAGAAGCCACGAGCGAAACCGGACAAAAACGCGCCACGGGGGTGCTCCGATGAGCACCCCCATGCACATTCAACAGGAACACGGACCGCCGCTGCACCAGCAGCTTGTACAACGTGTGCTGGATCTGCTCCCGCACCTGGTCCGTCAGGTTGAACATCAGCATCGGATCCTCCGCGGCCTCCGCCGCGTACCCGTCCGTCGGGATCGGCTCGCCGAACTGGATCGTCCACTTCGTCGGCAACGGCACCGCCCCCAACGGCCCCAGCCACGGGAACGTCGGCGTGATCGGGAAGTACGGCACCCCCAGCAGCCGCGCCAGCGTCTTCGCGTTGCCGACCATCGGGTAGATCTCCTCGGCGCCCACGATCGAGCAGGGCACGATCGGCGTCCCCGCGCGCAGCGCCGTCGACACGAACCCGCCCCGCCCGAAGCGCTGGAGCTTGTACCGCTCTCCGAACGGCTTCCCTATCCCCTTGAAGCCCTCCGGCATCACGCCGACCAGCTCCCCGGCCTCCAGCAGCCGCTGCGCGTCCTCCGCGCACGCCAGGGTGTGACCGGCCTTCCGCGCCAGCTCGTTCACCACCGGCAGCATGAACACCAGGTCGGCCGCCAGCAGCCGCAGGTGCCGCTCCGCCGGATGGTGGTCGTGCACGGCGACCTGGAGCATCAGCCCGTCCAGCGGCAGCGTCCCCGAATGGTTGGCGACGATCAGCGCGCCGCCCTCCTTCGGGATGTTCTCGATGCCCTTGACCTCGACCCGGAAGTACTTGTCGTACAGCGGCCGCAACAGGGTCATCAGGACCTGGTCCGTCAGCTCCTCGTCGTACCCGAAGTCGTCGACCTCGTAGTCCCCGGTGATCCGGCGCCGCAGGAACGCCAACCCGCCCGCGATCCGCCGGTCCCAGCCGGCACCGGACGCCGGCGCCGGACCGGCGACGACCTCCGCCGGCGGCTCCGTCACCGGTTCTTCCGCCGGCTCCGCCGCCACCGGATCGGGCACCGGCGTCGGGACCGCCCGCACCGTGCGGGGCCCGCCCCGCCGGCGCGGCCGCTCCTCGTCGAACGGGATGACCTTGGCGTCAGCCACTATCGCTTCGCTCCCTCGATCACACCGGCGCCCGCACCCGCGCCCGCATCCACCTTCAGCAACCCCGCCACCCGCTCCACGACCCGCTCCACCCGATCCGCCGGCAGCAGCCCGCTCCCGCGGCTGGCCGCGAAGTCGGCGAACGTCTCGGCGGTCGTGTACAAGGGCCGGAACCCCAGGGTGTCCCGCATCTGCGTGGTCTCCACGACCCGCCCGTGCGTCAACAGCCGGATCTGCTCCGGCGAGAAGTCCGTCACCCCGACCGCGCGCAGCGCCGAACCCACCCACGTCACCGCGGGCAGCAGCAACGGCACCGTGGGCCTCCCGAGCCGCCGCGAACACTGCGACAGCAGCAGCACCCCGTCACCGGCGACGTTGAAGGTCCCGCTGTTCAGGGTTCCGCGCCGCGGCTCACCCGCCGCCAGGCGCAGCACGTCCACCACGTCGTCCTCGTGGACGAACTGCAGTCTGGGGTCGTAACCGAGGACCGTCGGCATGACCGGCATGGAGAAGTACTCGGCGAGCGCCGAATCGGCGTAGGGACCCAGGATGTTCGCGAACCGCAGCACGCACACCGCCACGTCCGGCCGCCTGCGCGCGAAGCCCCGCACGTATCCCTCGACCTCGGCGGCCTCCTTCGCGAAACCACCCGCCGGCAGCGACTTCGGCTGCGTCGTCTCGGTGAAGACGGCCGGATCCCGGGATGTGCCCCCGTACACGCTGGTACTCGACTTCACCACGAGCCGGCGCACGGTCGGCGACTTCTGGCAGGCCCCGAGGAGCTGCATCGTCCCGATGACGTTCGTTTCCTTGACCGTGCTGCGCGCACCGGCCGCTCCCGGGCCGCCCCCGGTCACCGCGAGGTGCACCACGGTGTCCACGGCGTGCTCGGCGAGCACGCGGGCGATCCCGGACTGTCTGATGTCCGCCTGCACGAACTCGGCCGAGCCGAGCCGGTGCGGCGGTCTCACCGCGTCTACCGCGATGACCCGTTCCACCTCCGGGTCGCGCTGGACGCGCCGCACGAAGCGGCCCCCCAGCTGTCGGGCTGCCCCGGTGACGAGCACGACCTTGCCCACGAGCTCAGCGCCTCCCTCGAAGAAGTCCCCGGCTGCACCGCAGCCCCTCCACCAAGGATGGTGGAGGGGCTGCGGAGAACACGTACAGCTGCCGTTTACTTCTTGTTACGGCGCTGGACGCGGGTGCGCTTGAGCAGCTTGCGGTGCTTCTTCTTGGCCATCCGCTTACGCCGCTTCTTGATAACAGAGCCCACGACTACCCTCGCTCACTTCTCGGAACATCCCCGCGTTGGCGGAGAACGGTGCGGGGCGTCTGGGCCCACACGACCTACGTCGGCCTAGCCTACCCGCCCGAGCTCAGAGCTTGTAATCCGCGGCCTCCGCCGATGATCCGGAGCCCCTCCTCAGGCTGATTCCACCCCCACGAACGACTCCCGGAGGTACTCGTGAACCGCGTTCTCGGGGACCCGGAAGGACCGGCCCACCCGGATTGCGGGCAGATGACCGTTGTGCACCAGGCGGTACACGGTCATCTTCGACACTCGCATCACCGAGGCGACCTCCGCCACGGTCAGGAACTGAACCTCACTGAGAGGCCTCTCGCCAGCAGCCATGACACACCTTGACCTTCCGCGCATGACGGGCACCGGCTTCCCCTCCGGTTACTCCTCGTCGTCGCACGCTCACTCCCCAGAGTAGGGGCGGGTGATACGAGTGGGGAAGAGGAGCTACGGCCACTCCTGACGGTCCGGCAGTCTTGCGCGGTGCAGCACGTATCGCGTAAGCGGCCGGTAGTAGTCCGGCCGCACCCCGTCATCAAGCGGAACGGCCACCGCGAGCCGCCCCTCGGCCTCCCCGACGAACACCGCGGGATCATCCGTATCGCCGAGCCCGATCGCCTCGACACCGAGCTGACCTGCACCGCAGACCCACCCGTGGTCCCCCACCACCAACTGCGGCAGCGGCTGGCCGGCGTCCGCCAGCGCCCCGAGCACGATCCGAACCGGCAGCGGCGAATGGGAGTGCACGCCGGTCGCACTCCCCGGTGCCCGCACGCCGGGTTCCCGCACCAACGCGACTCCCCGTACGTAATCGATGCGGTGCGGGCGTACGCCGAACCGGGTCGCCGTGTCGACCCGCACCCCCTGCGCCGGAGTGAGGACATCACATCCCGCCGCCGACAAGGCGGCCGCCAAACAGGCGTAGAACTCCAGGAGCCGATGCGGATGACCCGTCCCGAACAGTACGGGCCCCCGCGCCCCCGCCACCGCCGCAAGCCGCTCCGCGAAGGCCTCCAGCGCGGCCAACGTCCGCTCCGGATCGATCACGTCCGGCCCGCTGACGTGCGCGGGATCCGCCGAGACCCCGCACCTGGCCGCCATCAGCCCCAGCAGTTCACCCTCGCCCCACACCCGCTCGGGGTCGAGCCCCAACAGCACCCGCGGATCCCGCGCGGCGAACAGACGGTAACTGCGCAGGCTCTCCTCCCGTGTCGTGGCGACGGGCCCGGCCAACCGGGCGGCCAGCAGATGCGCACGCAGCGCGCCGGTGCTCAACACCCTCCGATGCTGCCGCACCACACCTGGCGGGTCATCAATTACGGCGAACAGCCCCACAGTTGGCGTAACACATGCTCCGTCAGGTCAGCATCCCGCGCAGCGGGAACACCGCCCGCCGCGTCGCGAGAACGGCCTGATCCGTACGGTCCGCCGGATCGTAGCCCGCGTCCCATTCCCGCCACCCGACCGTCCGGCCGTCCGTCATCCGCGCCGGCGCGGACTGCCGCGTCCGCGCGTACACCTCGTCCCGCCACACCTGCGGCACCTCCGCCGCCGGATCCACCGGCCGGTGCGCGGCGATCCCCACCAGGTGCGTCCACGACCGCGGTACGACGTCCACGACCGCGTACCCGCCGCCGCCCAACGCCAGCCACCGCCCCGCACTGTGCTCGTGCGCCAGCCGGTGGCAGGCCTCCTGCACCGACCGCTGCGCGTCCAGCGACACCGCCAGATGGGCCAGCGGGTCCTCGAAGTGCGTGTCGGCGCCGTGCTGGCTCACCAGCACCTGCGGTCGGAAGTCCGCCAGCAGCTCGGGCACCGTCGAGTGGAACGCCCGCAGCCACCCCTCGTCACCCGTCCCCGCGGGCAGCGCCACGTTGACGGCGCTCCCCCGCGCCCCGTCACCGCCGGTCTCCTCGGGCCATCCCGTCTGCGGGAACAGGGTCCGCGGATGTTCGTGCACGGAGATCGTCAGCACCCGCGGGTCGTCCCAGAACGCCGCCTGCACCCCGTCCCCGTGGTGGACGTCCACGTCCACGTACGCGACCCGCTCCGCTCCCAGCTCCAACAGCCGGGCCACTGCCAGCGCCGCGTCGTTGTACACGCAGAAACCGGCGGCCCCGCCCGGCATCGCGTGGTGCAGGCCACCTGCGAAGTTCACGGCGTGCGCCGTCTCCCCCCGCCAGATCGCCTCCGCCGCCGCCACCGACTGGCCCGCGATCAGCGCCGACGCCTCGTGCATCCCGCGGAACGCCGGATCGTCCATCGTCCCCAGCCCGTACGAGCCGTCCGCCGACCCCGGGTCCGCCGACACCGCCCGCACCGCCGCCACGTACTCCTCGCGATGGACCAGGCGCAGCGTCGAATCCCCGGCCGCGCGAGCCGCCCGCACCTCGACCTCACGGTCCAGCCCGAAGGCCCGGACCAGGCCCATCGTCAGCGCCAGACGCACCGGGTCCATCGGATGGCTCGGCCCGAAGTCATACTTCGTTACCGCCTCGTCCCACATCAACAACCCGGTCACCGGCTCGCCGCTCATGCCCGACACCGTATCGGGCCGCACCGGAGCCGAACGAGCGGGTACTGAACAGCGGCACCAACACCAGCACCATCGGGATCAACATCGCGCCCCGGTAGCTCCACACGTCCCCGATCCCCCCGACCAGCGGCGACCCGATCAGGAACCCCACGTAGTTGAAGATGTTCAGCCGCGCGACGGCCGTGTCCGAAGCCCCCGGGAACAGCCGCCCCGCCGCCGCGAACGTCTGCGGCACGATCACGCACAGCCCGATCCCCAACAGCGTGAACCCGAGCATCCCCCACCAGGCCCCCGGCGCGGCCGCCACCACCGCGAACCCGCCCGCGGCCACCACCGTCCCGCCCCGCACCACGGCCACCGCCCCGAACCGACGCACCCCGAGGTCCCCCACGGCCCGCCCGATCAGCGTCGTCACCATGTACACGTTGTACGGAACCGTCGCGAGTTGCTCCGAGCTGCCCAGCACGTCCTGGAGGTACTTGGCGCTCCAGTTCGCGACGGTCGAGTCCCCTATGTACGCGCACGCCATCACGAGGCACAACGGCAGCAGCAGCTTCCCGCCCCCGGCCGGCCACCCCGGCGTCCCGTCCTTCGCCGCGGCCGTCGCGTCCACGTAGTACCGACTCGCGAGCAGCGCCAGGGGAAGCACCACCACCACGGCCGGCAGGTACCCGGTGAACAGCTCCAGGTGCCAGTGCGCCCCCGCCCACGCCGCGGACGCGCCGAGGATCCCGCCCAGGCTGTACGAGGCGTGGAACCCGAGCATGATGCTGCGCCCGTACGCCCGCTGCAGGCTGACCCCGAGCATGTTCATCGAGGCGTCCAACGCGCCCACCGCCAGCCCGAACACCCCGAGGGCCACGGCCACCTGCCACATCGAGCTGCCGGCCCCGACCCCCAGCAGCGACAGCAACACCACCGGCTGCGCCCACCGCAGGACGGCGCTGGGCGCGACCCGCTTCACGAGGTGCTCGGTGGCGACGCTCGACACTCCCGCCAGGATCGGCACCGCGGCGAGGAAGGCGGGCAGCAGGCCGTCGGATATCCCGTACCGGTCCTGGATGGCCGGGATGCGGGTGACCAGGAGGGCGAAGGCGACCCCCTGCGCGAAGAAGCTGAACCCCAGGGCCCGGCGCCCACGCCGCAGCCGCACATCAACTGTCATGGCGGCTGAGCGTAGGCCCAGGGGCTACCGGTGGGTAGAGCGATCACACACCCAATCCGAGCAGGCCGTACAGCTCCTTCATCTCTCCGAAGTAGGCGTTGGCGCCGGGGAGCCCCTCGGCGGGAGTCATCGACGTGAACGCCAGGACGTCCATCCCGGCAGCGCGGGCGGCCTCGATCCCGAGCCTGCTGTCCTCGACGACGACGCACCGCGAGGGCGCGACACCCATCATGTCGGCAGCGTGCAGGAACAGGTCGGGCGCCGGCTTGCCCCGACCGACGTCCTCGACGCTGAAGATCCATTCCTCTTCGAACCATTCGCCGAGGGCGGCACTGCGGTGCCCGACGCGGATCCGTTCGTGGCTCCCGGAGGAGGCGACGCAGTACGGCACTCCTTGCGCGGACAGCTCCGCCAGCACCTCGGTCACTCCGGGGACGGGCCGCAGGTCCTGTTCGAACGCGGCGAAGATCCGATCGTGGAGGACCCGGTCGAAGTCCTCGGGCAGGCGCTGCCCGGTCCGTTCGAGGATCAGGTCGTGCACCCGGTGCACCGCGCCGCCCATGTAGTCGCGCAGGGAGTCCTCGTAGGTCGTGGGGTGCCCGACCTCCGTCAGGTACGCGGAGAGGATGGTGTTCGAGAGCGGCTCGCTGTCCACGAGGACGCCGTCGTTGTCGAAGATGACCAGCTCATAGCCCATCCACCCACAGTACGAGCGTTCGGTGCGGGTTCCCGGCAGGCCGGCTCCGGTAAACGGAGGAACTCTGGCCCGGACGCCGGCGTCCTGGCCGTAAACGCAGAAAAGCCCCGCACCAGATAACTGGTGCGGGGCTTTCCCACAATGATTGTTCGGCGGCGTCCTACTCTCC
>NZ_JANFAK020000026.1 GCF_024721315.2 Streptomyces sp. Isolate_45 | reverse complement strand
GCACTTCCTCGCCTTCACCAGCCTCGCCTGCACCCTCATCTGCTACCGCCGACTAGCCAAATGAGATGACTTCTTAGCCCTCGTGGCCCGCGGGCTTGTTGCCGTAGCCGTAGTGGTCGCCGGGCTTCCCGCCGTGGTCGTGGCCGTGGTCCGGCTTACCGGGTCCGCCCTCGTGCCCGTGGTCCGGGCCGCCGTGGTCCGGTCCGCCGTGCTGCGGTCCGCCGTGCTCCAGGCCGTGGTGGTCCGGGCCGCCGTTGCCGGGCCCGCCGCCGTTCCCGCCGGTGACGTTCCCGCCGATCGTGTTCCCGGCCGTGTTACCCGCGGTGTTCCCGGAGGTGTTGCCGGCGATGTTCCCCGAGGTGCCGCCGGACACGAGGTCGACGATCGGTCCGCCCAGGAGGCCGCCACCGATCAGACCCACGGTCGTGCCGGTCGTCGTGCCGGCCGTCGGCGTGCCGGCGGTCGTTCCGGTGGTGGTGCCCGTGGTCGTTCCGGTGGTGGTGCCCGTGGTCGTGCCCGTGGTCGTGCCGGTCGTCGTGCCGGTCGTCGTTCCGCCGGTGGCGCACCCGCCGAGGAAGATCCTGTTGTTGTTGAGCGTCACCTCGCCGTTACGCGCCAGTGCCCGGCCCTCGATGTTCGCCCCCTGGTTCACGAAGATGGAGGTCAGGGCCATGATGGTGCCCACAAAGGTGGAGGTGGTGCCGAGGGTCGCCGAACTCCCGATCTGCCAGAACACGTTGCACGGCGAAGCGCCGTTCGTGAGGAGGATCCGGCTGCTGGACGCCGTGGTCAGGGCTTCAGGAATCTGGAACACCCAGACCGAGTTGGGGTTCCCCCCGGCGTTGAGGACCAGGTCGCCCGTGAGTCCGACACCCGATGTGGCCCTGTGGACGCCGGGAAGCAGTTCCTGGCCCCCGCCGATTCCTGCCGCGAGCGGGAAGTCCGGCGCCTGGCCGCCCAACTGGCCGGCTGCCTGGTTGTACGCCACGATCAGATCGCTCTTGGCCTGAGCGGCCGCGGCGTCCGCGGCGTGCACCGCGCCGCGCACCAGGCCCGGCGGGAACCCGGTGATGGCCGGGTTCGGGTGCGTCCCGAGGTCGTGGTCGAGCACCGAGGGGCCGGTGTTCGTGACTCCCTGACCGGCCAGAACGGAGTAGCTGGCGGTGGTGCCCAGCGGCACGGGTGTCGCGATGGCCATTGCCTGCGTCGGCAATCCGGCGACCATGACAGCAGCAACCGTTACGGCGACGGCCGAGGACAGCCAACCGGAAAGAGTACGGCGCCGAGCCGCTTGGATTTTCAGCTTCATCAAGAGGCCATTTCCTGTGGGGGGTGGCGTACCGGGCCCTACCGTTCTCCGGGGGCCCTGGTGTGTCGCTGCCGCATATTACGCAGGAAATTTCACGCACCAATAACGGGCGAGGCGCGGAGGGGGGATTAATACAAACACATCCCACAGGGGAAATCGCGCTGAAAATAATCAGACTCACACTGTCGATAATCCGACATTCCCCCCGAATGGGCAGAGCTCGATTAACCCACAAGGGGCAGCGCCGCACACCTGCCCAAATAGATCCAACCGCCGCACAAGGAGCCGTACCGCCAGTCAGGCGATCTCGCGATCCTGCGGAGACGGGCGTGGCGGCGTTTCATCGTCGATTCACCGCCCTCGGTCACGAACCCGGGGCTTCGCCAGGAGCGGACGGATCTTGGTGAGCGGTTGGTGCCGGACGATTTGGGAGCCTCCGACTGAGTTGATGCGTCCGCAGGATGGCGGTCGGCGGCGCGCCGGTGATCGTGAGGCCCTGACCGCGATCATCTTCGTGGCGATTTCGGTTCGCACGTGGCGGCAGCCTCCACCGCTCTTCGGCCCGGGCCGGCAAACGGTCTACCTGCATTTCACAAAGGAGGAGCCGAGCCCACGTCTGGGGCCGGCTGCACCCCGCCGTCCTGGATGAACTCGGTGCCGGTTGCGGTGCGCGATCAATTCGGCGGTCTGCGGGCTGTAAAATGGAGCCCAAGGCCGCCCGGCGGCAAGGCAGTTAGCGCCCGCTGCTCACCCGTAGTGCCAGGGCGGCGCCGACCGGCGCGAACGGGCGACCTGCCCAAAGCGAATCTCACCGATGGCCGCTGGTAAACCGATGCCGCACAGCTGCGGCTGCCTGTAGCGCCGGTTGCGCAGGTTTCCGCTCTAATGTTCACCGACACCGAGGTTCCGGCGGGAGGCGAGGGCCTAAAGCCGGGGCCTGGTCGCGTGGGTCATGCCGAGGAGCAGGGCTACCAGGGCGGACGGCTGGCCTCCGTGCAGGCTCTCCGTACCTTCGGCGTGCTGGTAGCGCCGTCTGCACGCACGCCCGTCGCGTGGGCAGTCACCTGCGAAGGCACGATCCGCCAGGGGATGGCATGACGGCGGAGCCAGACGCCCCGGCGGGAGCCGGGGCCGGGGAGCCTGTCGGTCCGGCAGGCGTCGATCCGTCCGTACGCGAGACGGTCGAGGAGATCGTGCGGGCGGTCCGCGACGGCAATGACGCGGCCATCCGCACCCTGCCGGCGGCCGATCTGGCCGACGTCGCGGACATCGCCGCCTCGCTGTACCTGCGCGAGCGGTTGTACGCGGATCAGTGACCGGCTGCGGGTGCGATGGTCAAGGCCGGCCCGGCAACGAGGCGGCGGCCAGGCGCTGCGTGGCGACACGGCCGATGAACCGGCGGGTGATGTCCGGGTTCAGGGCCCGGGCCTGAAGGTGGTGGTACATGACGCTGTAGTGCTGCACGTCGGATCGTTTCTCCAAGTAGATGTCGCTGGTGAACCGTTCCAGATACACCGTCCCCGCCGCGGGAGCGTCCGCGAAGTCGAGGATGGAGAACTGTCCCGAGACGCCCGGGTGGGCCCCAACGTCGTGCGGGAGTACCTGCACTGTGATGTGCGGCTGACCACCGAGGTGGTTCAGATGCTCGAGCTGTTCGCGCATGATCTCCGGACCGCCGACTACGCGGCGCAGCGCGGACTCGTCCAGTACGACCCATAAGCGCAATGGGCGGGCCGGGTGGTGGGCCCGGTGCTGACGGCGCAGCCGAACCGTGAGACGGGTGGCGATCTGTTCAGCCGTGGCCAGAGGGATCGTTTCCTCGATGACGGCGCGGGCGTAGGCGGGCGTTTGCAGCAGGCCGGGGATCATCAGGGGCTCGTAGGAGCGGATCGAACAGGCTTCCGTCTCCAGGCCGATGTAGACGGAGTACGGGACCTCCCCGCAGGCCGCCCACCAGCCCTGTCGATCGGTCTCCGTGGCCATCCGCATCAACGAGTCGACAACCTGCTGGTCGCTGACTCCATAGAGGCCGCACAGGTCCCTCACGTCACGGGGCTTGATGGCCCGGCGGCCGTTCTCCAAGTGGCTGATCTTGGGCTGGGAGATCAACAGATGCTCGGCCACCTGCCTACTCGTCAGACCACCGGCCAGGCGAAGCCGACGCAACTCCGCACCCAGCCGACGTCTCCTGACGGTGGGGTTTCCATTCGCCGCCACGGGCGGTCTACCTCCGGCTCGGAACTGTCTACCAGCCGCGGGAATGACGCGGCCGGGCCCGGGCGAACGTATGCGCCGCGCAGTGATGATCAAGGGGCCTGCTGCCGAGTGTCGTCCCGCCCGAACCCAGCCGCGTGCACAGCCTGGACAGGGTTCACCCGGATGCCATGGTCTTCCACCTGTTTGCCGCAAAGAACCGCGTGCCGGCCGGCCCATGGGAGTGCTCAAACCGCTCTGGGGCAACTCGGCGGTCACCACCTGGAACGACCGACGCGCGGCGCGATCGGCGGCCGGTTTCAGCTCGTGCCGAGGCCTTGGTCCGAGCATCCCGGCCTGGCCGACAGGTCGTGGTGGATTCACAGGTGACCGGCCGGCTCATCGGATCAGTCAGGAAGCGTTGTCGTAAATGCCGCGAGGCGGCACGAACCCACCGGCGAGGCCTCCGAAGTCCGGGGTCGGGAGCACCCCGCAGCACCCCTTTGTGTTGGATTGTCGATAATGATCCCCCGGGCCGGAACGCACCGCAGGCGCCTTGCGCAATGCCCTGGCCAGGGTTGATCCGAATTTAGCCGGTGTTCACGCTGCGCTCCGCTCCTGGTCCGGGCCGGTGAATCCGTGGCGGCGGTCGGCTGCCTCGACGGCCGCCAACGCCTTCTCCCACTCGGCCGGGTCTTCCTCGCGCGCGCTCGGCGAATTGGCTGACGGCACCATCCGCCCGCTCGGCCTGCTCTCCCCCGTCCGGGCGTTGCACGTACCGCCCTCTGCAGGGTGTGGTCGGTGGCAGCCCGCGCACCTGAGGGTGCCGCAGGTGCTGCCCGCCGCCGTGCGCGGGGCGTCAGCCGCGTCGCAGGCCGGCGAGGTGCGGTGCGCCCTGCGGCCGGGCCGCGTTTAATTCAGCCCCGAATGCCGCGCCGTTGCTATACGTTCCCTCAGAATCATGTTCGAGAAAAGCATGGGGGGAACTGGAAATGGGTAGTCCCATTCCGCATTTTCACCGGATACGGCGGGCTCAGTCGCTGGTTATCGCTTCGGTACTCGTGGGTGCGATCACCGGCCTGTCCCAGGGTGCTCAGGCCGCCGACGGGCCGGCGGACTCGGTGCTCCTGCTGGACGCCGGTCGCGTACACCTGCAGAACCGGGCCGATCTCGTCACGACAGCGCCGCAGACGGCCCGCGGGGTCCGGACCGCGGTCGCGATGACGGCGCCGATGGCGCAGGAGTCCCAGCAGGAGGCCGCCGCCCTGGCGGATCGCGGCGCGACGCTGAAAGCGGTCAACGGCGGGTACACCTCGGCTTCGGTCACCGTCACCGCGGACAAGGTGCTCGTGGACGGCAACAGGGCGGTCGTGGACCTCGTCGAGGACACGAAGCTGTATTTCCCCGACGTCGTACCGGGGGAACCCGAGTACGAGGAGTACAGCCTTCCTCACACGCTCACCTACACCCGTGACGCGGCGACCGGTACCTGGCTGCTGAGCAAGGACTCCCCGGTGCTCGACCCCAACGGGCCGGCTCCCACCACGCAGCTCACCCAGCCCGCACCGGTCCCCTTCAAGGAGCCGCCGTTCAAGCCGAACCCGGGTGAGCAGGGGCCCAACCCGCCGGAGGTGCAGCCCGCCGAGGGGGTGAAGGCCGGGCGGAGCGGTACCGTCAAGGGGGCGGACTCCGGTAGTGCGCCGAAGGCGCTGCAACCGTCCGCGGCCGCAGGTGCGGCACCGATGGCCGCGGCTTCCTACTCCTACAGCAGCATGGTGAACTACGCCAACAGGTACTGGAAGAACTGGAACGGAAACTATCGGAGCTATTCGAGCGACTGCACCAATTTCATCTCTCAGGCGATGAGGGCCGGAGGTTGGGGAACGACTTCCGGGAGCGCCTCCAGCCGGAGCGACAATAGGAAGTGGTTCTACGGGAGCTTCTCCTGGACCACGAGCTACACCTGGGCCGGCGCCGAGAACTGGTACTGGTTCGCCTCCCGCCACTCCGGACGTACCTACATGCTGAGCAACGTGTGGTACATGCAGAACGCCGACGTGCTCCAGGCCGACTGGAACCGGGACAACACGATCGACCACACCATGATCGTGACCGCTGTCGGCGGAAACGGCGAGCGCTACCTGACATACCACTCGGGCAGCACACACAACAGGAAGCTCAGCTCGCTGGTCGCTTCCTACCCCTCCGCGTGGTGGTACGCGCACCGCACCTGATCAAGCAATCCGCCCCTTCTTCTCCCCGCAGGAGGACCGATGCGAGCCAAAGACGGCCGTGCGCCCTTGATCGTCACCGGGGCCGCGCTGGCCCTCCTACTGACCGGATGCAGCTCGGACACCGGTCCGAACGCGGGCCCTGAATCCGAGCGGGCGGCGGCCGACGCCTATATCGCGGCGCTCAACGCGAAGGACACGCAGGCGCTGCGCGCCCTGGCACCCCCGGGCAACGACGCCGCGGCTGAGGCCACCGACAGGGTCGATCGCCTCGGCGGACGTGGACTGCGGCTCCAGAACGTGGAGGTCCAGCACGACTTCGGGCCCGACGTAGCGTCGGCACTGCTGGTCACCACGGCAGCAGATGGGTCCGCGGGCGAGGAGCGGATCGTTCTCACCCGGATAGACGGCCGCTGGTACATCACACTGGGCCAAAACCCAGAAGGGGCCAACGACAAGACACCGGCGTCAACCCAGAAGCCGACACCCTGATGGCTGTCCCGTGATCCAACAGCGGCCTTTGCCAAGGGGTTTCCCCCTGGCGTCCAGTCGTTCAGCTTGCCCGGCCGGCCCACGTCGGCGCTGGGGAGACCGCCTGCATGGGCGCTCTCCCCAGCTGTGTTTCACACGGTGAGTTGCTGCTTCGCGTCGAAGCCGGTGGTGGGCTCGGCGGTGAGACCGTGCTGCTCGTCGGGGCGGCCCTTCTTGGGCAGCGGGAAGGTGATCGCGAGGAAGACCACCACATCCTCCGACGACCTGGCCGTCCAGGCGGCGAACGATGCGGCGAAGGCGGCCGAAGCCGCTGCGGAAGCCCTCTCCGATGCCGCACAAGCCGAGCCCACGGCCGGCAGGGCGGTCCCTCCCCCGGATTTCCCAGGAACAGGCCCGCGCGATCGGCCGAACACGCTGCCCGACCAGGGCCCGACGTGACACAAGCAGTGTCTTTCACGGAAGCCGGACGTCTGGTCCGTGGCAGTACTGCCCCGCCGAGCCGAGGTCCGCGTCGGCCGACCGCGTGCTGCCGCACACCGCCCAGGCCCGGGCGGACGGGGGACGCCTGAGGAAGCGCGCAAGGGAGGGGGCGTTCACACTGACAGGATGACGACGTCCTGTCCCAGGGAGGCCTGATGAGCTGGGCATCGTGGACCACGCGCGGGATTTTCACCGGACGGCAGGGGGCGCCGACCGACGATCGGGGCCCCGTACTGACCGGTGAACTCGATGTCCACACCACCTGGACCGAGATCGACCACCTGGCGTACATCACAGTGCAGTACAGCGGAGCGTCCGACTGGCTCGCGCTCGCCGGAAGCCCCGTTCCCTGCCCCAATGAGGACGCGAGTCGGGCCCTGCACGACGCGGTCATCCAATCCATACGAACTGGAGTTCCCCTGAACACCGACTGGCGCAGTGGCGGGGTGTGAGCGGCGCCGCGACGCCGCCAGAGGCCTGGGCGCCATGGCGGATCCGATCGGCACAGACGGACATTGACCCACGATTCCCGGCACCGGACGACGCGTGGCGGGTGTGGAGCCCCCACCGCATGCCCCAATCGGCATCCAGCGGCCGTTGAGGGATCCGAGCCGCGGACTGTACAGGGCCCAACGTCGGGGTCCTGCCCCGTCACGCCTCACCCCGCTGCCACCGCACGGTCCGCGACCTGCCTCAGGGGCTCGTACGCCACTGCGACTCGCTTCACGCCCAAGGCGTCCGCGATGTCCTTCTACGTCAAGCCGGCCGCGAGGCGCAGCTGCGCGCGCACGCGCGGCGGGGGCAGGACGTGATCCAGGCCGTCGAGCAGGCGTTGACCTGCTTCAGGCGGTCCGGGGCGGGCATGGCGCATCCTCCCATGATCGATAAATTCCCGAATGGAGGTGCTGCCCCCGCGAACGGCGTGGTGCGGGAAGCCCGATAGGGTCCAAGGCTGTGCCCCGACTCGCGCTCTTCGATCTGGACGGCACGCTGGTCGACAGGCAGTCGGCATTCAGCGATGCTGTGTCCCACCTGTGCCGTAGGCACGCTCTCACACCGGACATCGAACACTGGCTGCTCAGAGAACTTGCCGACCGCGCGAACGCCGGCGACTTCGCACGCTTGCGGGAAGCCTTTCAGCTGGTGGTGCCCGCCACCCAGCTCTGGCAAGACTACGTTGGCCTCATGGCGGCCGCTGTCACCTGCCGGCCGGAAGCCCTTGAGGCCTTGGCCCAACTGCGAGCGGCCGCATGGACGATCGGCATCGTCACCAACGGCGCCGGCGATATCCAGCGCGCCAAGCTCGCCGCGACCGGCCTCGCTGAACTGGTCGACGGCGTAGCCGTCTCCGGCGACCTGGAGATCCGCAAGCCGGATCCGCGCATCTTCGGACTCGCGGCCACCCGCTGCGGGGTGGACCTTGCCGGCGGCTGGATGATCGGCGACAACCCGGTCGGGGACATCGGCGGCGGCCACGAGGCCGGCCTGCGCACCATCTGGCTGCGCGGCCGCCCTTGGCCGGCCGGACTCTCCGCTGCGCACCACGTCGTCGACGATGTCACCGATGCGATCAACATTCTGCTCGACGAGACGGAGTAACAGCGTGGACCTGCCCACCGTCGGCATCCTCCACCCCGGCAGTATGGGCGCCGCCGTCGCATCCTGCGCCGCCACCAACGCGGGTGCGGTCGTGTGGTGTGAGGCGGGGCGCAGCCCCGCGTCTGCGGCGCGCGCCGCCCAGTTCGGCTTGACGGCTGTGGCCACGCTGTCCGAAGTGCTGAAGCGAAGTGACATCGTCATCAGTCTCTGCCCGCCGGCGGCCGCGGAGGGCTTGGCCCGCGACGTCGCCGGGCACGGCTTCGGAGGCGTATACGTGGAGGCGAACGCCATCAGCCCCGAGCGGGTGCGACGAATCGCTTCACTACTCGAACCGGACGCGTTCGTCGTGGACGGCGGGGTCGTCGGGTCCCCGCCGATCGGCAGCAAGACGCCGGCCCTGTACCTGTCCGGCGACGTCGGCGCGACCGAGCGCGTCGAGGCGCTGTTCGCGGGCACCGCTGTCCGGACGGCGGTCCTGGGCACCGAGGTCGGGAAGGCATCCGCGCTGAAGCTGGCGTACACGTCGTTCCAGAAGACCAGCCGAGTGCTGGTGGCGCTCGCGGTGGGAATGGCCCGTGAATACGGAGTCGACCAGGAGCTCATCGAGGTCGCCTCCCGCCGCACCGACTCGTACCTCTCCGAGCCGGAGTACATCGTCAAGACGGCCGCACGCGCTTGGCGCTGGGGGCCAGAGCTCGATGAGGCCGCCGATGCGCTCGCGGCCGCCGGCCTACCGCCGGAGATGCTGAGGGCTGCCGCGGCCACGCTGTCACGGTGGAACGACGCCAGGGACGACAGCGAGCTCACGCTCACCGACGCCCTGGACCGGTTCGCCCGGCCGTAACCGGCGCTCATGCCTCCGCTGCCCCCGCCCGCCGCGCCAGCAACCGGTCGATGAGCTGCGCCGCCTCCCTCGGCGACGCAGTCGTGGTGTCCACGGTCAGATCCCAGACCACGCCCGCATTCGTGTTCAGGTCCTCCACAGTGGCGTCCCACGCCGCCAGCCGCGCCATGGTGTCGTTGTCGCCCCGGGCTGCGGATCGCTCTGCGGTCACCTCGCGAGAGCACCACAGCAGCACCACCGACCAACCGGCCGGGTAGCCATCGATCAGGGCCCGGACGCCGTCGACCTGCCCGAGATGCACGGTTGGTACCCCGGCCGCGAACGCGGCGTCCAGGCCTGGTGCGTCGATGACGTACGTGTTGCCGTACCGGCTGTTCGCGTAGACGACTCCGCCCGCAGCCTCGAGCCCGCGCAACTGCTCCGCCGTTCGCATCCGGTAGCCGGTGGCCTTTCCT
Organism: Streptomyces sp. Isolate_45; assembly: GCF_024721315.2. Classification (GTDB taxonomy): domain Bacteria; phylum Actinomycetota; class Actinomycetes; order Streptomycetales; family Streptomycetaceae; genus Streptomyces. Next base: position 60,421 of record NZ_JANFAK020000026.1, on the reverse strand, counting down.
GTCCCGACCTTGAGCCGAGCGAACTGCGCGTACTGCGGGCTGAGCTCGGAGAGCGCGGTGGTGACGGTGTCCTTACCCGCCGCTGGCGGGCCATACAGGATCACACCCTGACGCCCGGTCATGCGTCCATCGCCCCCATCGCCTGCCGGGCCTGGTCCGCGAGCGCCACCGCAGCACCCAACCGGTTGTCGACAACCAGGTGCGGCACCACCGGCCGCAGCTCCAGGTCGATCGTGGCCCTGTACTCCTCCCACCGAGCGAGCTTCCACGTGTCCCGGGCTGCACTTCGAAACCCGATGTACTCCCGCATCGACTCCTCGTCGCAGCGCACCCAGACCGGGAACACGTCGACGCCCATCGCGTTCGCCCGGTGGGACAACCGCTGCATCCAGGCCGCGTCAGTCATCTCCGCGATGAACGGCGCGCTGAGTACGGTGCTGATCCCGCACTCAAGGTTGGCCATCGCCGACTGCATGAGGCAGTCGTACTCCACGGAGCGGACATGCTCCCTGTAAAGCTCCGTGTGCCGGTCGTTCGCCTCGCCACCAAGCGCGACCAGGAGCCGCTCTGCCAGCGGCCTGGTCAGAGGGTCCTTGTCGAGCAGTGGCCATCCGGTGAGCTGGACGAAGAACCGCGCCAGCTCGGTCTTACCGCTGCCCGCATATCCGCCGACCATGATCAGGAGCGGGCGGTGCGGGTCGCCGCCGGTGTGTCTCCGCTTCCAGGCGTCGATGATGCGCTGCTGGAGGGCAGAGTGGCCGGCGTCCTCAATGCCGGGTGAGATGCGATGGATGGCACGTTCGACGGCCAGGACATGCGCACCGTTGAGCCGATCGTCCATCGGAGTGAGCTTGAAGGACGACTCCTCACCGGGCAGGGCCGTCCTGAAGCCGAGGTCGGGTTCTGTGGCCCGGTAGAGAAGACAGTAGGCGCGCCGGTAATGCGGGCCGGGGTAGACCTCGCCTTGCTCGTGCTGCAAAAGCGTCTGCGGATTCGCGGCGGGAACCCCCTTCAACTTGGCACGCTCCGCCACTTCGCGAAGCCTCTCGCCTGCCTTCTCCAGGGTCAGGCCGTGTGCCTCGCGCTGCTCACGCAGCCGGTCCGGCCGCCACCCCTTTCGCTGCTTCCCCACCCTGCGCACCTCCGCCATCGTCATGCCCGCGAGCCTGGAGCTCGGGCCCGAAATCCCATGTGTACACGGATGTTGACGGCGCGCACCCGCTCGATCTTCACTGGATCAAATCTCGGTACGGACGCTACGGTCAGGACATTCGAAAGGGCACGCCCTCCAGGCCCCGACCGAGGTCGCTCTTGGGCGAACGCTTCCGACGCAACGCTCGCGCACTCGATGGCCCGGGATCTCTCCTGCGACGCATCCTGACCATGGAGCCGGCCGCGGGCCACTCCGCCCGCCGAGCTTCGCACCCCGCACCCCGCACCCCGCACCCCAGGAAGGCTTCCTCCCGGAGGAACTGCCCTGCACACCCGCACCGGATATCAGCTGGAAGGCGGTCGGCGGCTCCGAAGGGAGGGCCGACACCACAGGGCCGTACCAGGACTCCCCAATGGTGCCGGTCCGCTGAGCCTGTCGGCGAAGAGCGCCACCACTGTCCCCGCTTCTGAAGGGGGCGTAGCGTGTCCAGGCATGACGCTGCTGCCGAACCTGCCTCAGAACACGGTGCTGCGCGACCTGTTGAGGCAGCAGGGTGTTCCGCAGGAGCGCGGCGCTTACGTCTATGAGGGGTGCGAGCTGCATACCCACCCCGATCTGGTCGAGCGACTTGAGGATCTTGCTCCTCAGTGGCCCGTACCGGCGACGTTCGGGATGCCGGTGCTTGCCACCAAAGGCATCGCCGCGGTCGTCGGCTGGGGCAAATGGGCATGCTGCTGGTGCGTCTTCCCGAATCGCCGGCTGAGCCCCTGAGGCCCGCTGGGCCTCGCCCGCCCCTGACGGATCCGGGTCAGGGTTGGTACTCGCTCTGCCCCTGGCGGAGCCGGCTTCCCTCGGCGGAGTCCAAGCGCTTGTTGTCGCTGCTGATCCAGCGTGCGCTCTCGTATGCGGCGACCCTGTCGGAGGACAACAGCATCGACCGGAAGGGGCACCCGGTGCAGGCTCCGGGCAGGCCCGGGGACAAGGCCAAGGCCAGTCGACGCAGCAGGGACATGGACCGGCGGCAGGGTGGACGCGGACGGCGGCGCTGAGTGCGGAGCGAGTACTGGTCAACGAGTCGCCCCTGCTGAGGCCTTCGATCCAGATCACCGAGGCCACGCAAGGAACTCCCACGCGCCCGAACGGAGAAGTGCCCCTCCCCCGCCCCGGGCGCAGGTTCGGGCGGCCGGAGGTGTCGGCTTCTCGGCGCCCACCGCGAACGCGCCCGCCATTCGACCGCCACCGAGGACGAACGTCGATGGGGTGCAGGGCCGACCGGAACAGCTACGGCTTCGCTCGCGGCGGCTCGGCCATCCACGGGTGAGGAATGTACGCCCAGTTCCTCGCCGCTGGACAGGTCAGCGCCGGCCTCTCCCCGACAGCAGCACGAGCAGGTGACCCCGTAGCGCTGAAAACCCGCCATCTGCTTCGTCATCGCGGCTCCGGCACCGCGGCCCAGGCACATCTGGGAAGAGAGGGCGCTCGTTCCATTGGTTTACCGCGGTAAACCGTGCGCCGCATCGGGCAATCTGTATATTGGCGGCAAAAATGGCTGACACCGTGACAAATAAGATTGCCGCAATCTGGCATCATTCCGTCCAGCCCGAAGTACCGGAACCATCGGGAAGCAAACGGAGCGAGCATCGTATGCCGGCAAGCGTGTACGTCGTATCCATCGATCCTCAAGCCTCAACCGTCTGGTGGGCCAACCGCATTACCGACCTGCCCTTCGACTTCTCGCAGGAGCACGAGACCCCCGAGAACCTGAAGCTCCTCCAGGACACAGGAGCCCGGGTCCACGTGATTGCCAATCAGAAGGGCGGGGTGGGGAAGACCACCACCACCCTCAACCTCGGCGCTGTCGTCGCCGATGTCCTGAAGATGAGCAAGGACGGTCTGCAACACGTCTTCATCGACACCCCCGGAAGTCTCCAGGACGAGAACCTGCTCCTCGAAGCCCTGAAGTACGCGCACGACGTGATCGTGCCGATGCCGCCCGAGGGCCTCGCGTTCGATCCCACGGCACGCACCATCGCCAGGGTCATCGAGCCCACCGGGCTGCCGTACAAGGTCGTCATCAACAACTGGGACCCCCGCGACGGGACAGCCGACCTCGTCGACACCCAGGAGTACATCGACACGCAGGGCTGGCCCCGCGCCGAGACGGTCATAAGGCGATACAAGGTCCACACCCGGGCCTCGGTCGAGGGCAAGGTCGTCACCCAGTACGCCAAGAACCGGGTCGCCATGGAAGCGCGCGAGGACTTCTTCCGCCTCGCCCTGGAGATGGGATACGGAGGTCGCGCCTGATGGCCGCCGGACGCCGTACCAGTCTTGCCTCACTCGCCGGCCAGAAGGTCGACGACGTTCCCGGCAGAAGCGATCCGCTGCTGCTGACCCTTCCGCTCTCGACGATGGTGCCCACACGGTTCAACCCCCGCCGTAGCTTCGGCACCGAGGACGACCTCAGAGAGTTCGGCCTCAAGCTCAAGAAGCGTCAGCTACAGCCGGCCGTCGTCGTCTCACGCGCCGCCTACCTCAAGCTCTGGCCCGAGGAGGCGGACTGCGTCGAATCAGCGCCTTACGTCATCGCCAACGGTGAGCGCCGCTTTCGCGCCTCCCTCGCCGTCGGCCTGACGACACTGAACGTCGTGCACAACGAGGACGTGGCGAAGTCCCGGGCCGACTTCCTCGACGCCGTGCTCTCGGAGAACAACGACCGTGAGGACCTGGACCCCATCGAGCGGGCCATCGGCATCGAAACGATGGTCGAACAGCTCGGGGGAGCGCATCAGGTCGCCGCGCACTACGGGAAGACGAAGGGCTGGGTGAGCCAACAGCGCAAACTCCTCAAGCTCACCCCGGAACTCCGGGCTCTCGTATCGCAAGGCGAGATGCCCATCCGTATCGCCCGCGACATCGCCGGACTCCCCCACCCCGAGCAGGTCGAGGCGTGGGCCCTGGAGGTCCGGCGCCGTGCGGAGGCCGAGCGGGCGCCCCGCGCCCCCCGGGCGTCCAAGGTCACGGCCGCGGCCCCTGTGGCCATGCCGTCGCCGCAGGCATCTCCGGAGTCCACCCGGTTTACCGCGGTAAACCGGAGCCTGTCTGCGGCACCGCAGCCTGACCCGGTGTCGACTCAGCCGGCCGGTGACCCGTCTCGGTTTACCGCGGTAAACCAGGCGGCGCCTCCGGCGGGGGAGGGGCCCAGCTCTCAGGAGCCGCTCGACGTGGCTCCGCAGAGTGCCGAGCCGCAGCATGTGCCCGATCCCCGCTCGCCGGCGCCCGCTCCTTCCCAAGCACAGCGGTCTTCCTTCTTCGTGCCCTGGACCGATGGTGCTGCCGCCATGGACCTGTTCTTCGCCCGGATTCCGGAAGCCGAACGGCACCGGGCAATCAACCGCTACGCCGAGCTTCTCGGCTCGCCCGAGGCCTTCGTGAGTGACCTCGCCGCGGCCACCGATCCGGCCTTCCGCGCTCAGGTGGCGGAGTTGCTCCTCAAGGACCTGTAGCCGGGGCATCACCGCCAGGGGTCCGCCCCTGATCGCCTGTGAAACATGAGAAGGCCCGGTTCCGGAGATGTGGATCGCTGGAACCCGGGCCTTCAGGTTGTCCGGAGTAGGGCCGGGCGTGCAGAGCCTCGGCATTTCGCGGCCGTGGAATCGAGCGAGCCAGTCGAGTCGACTGCCGCTTCGAGCGATCACGGAACTCGATGACGATGTGTGGTCCGTGGACATCGTCACCCCGGGCTGGAACAAGACCACCTATGACATCGACAGCGCGCAGGGCTCCATCGTGCGCGAGCACACCGACCGCGACCGACCTGCCTGCCGGCGGTCACCAGTCCGTCGGGGGGAGCGTGCTCGGGGGCTGTTCCGCGAGGAGTTCCAGGGCCTGGCGGACGGCCTCGTCGAGTTGGGGGTCCTGGGCCCGCGCCCACGTGTGGGGGGCCCGGTCGATCTCGGTGTCCGGGGCCACGCCCCTGTTCTCCACGCTCCATCCGGGGCCCTCGAACCAGGTGGCGAAGCGGGGCAGGAGGAGGCTGGTGCCGTCCACCAGGTCGTGGAGCCATTCGATGGCCGTGAAGCCGCCCCAGCTACGGGTGCCCACGACGGGGCCGATCCCGCGGTGCCGGACCGCCAGGACCATGATGTCGCCGTCGGAACCGGTGAACTCGTCCGCGAGGAAGAGGACCGGCCCGCGCGGGGCGATGTTGGGGTAGGCGTAGCCCGAGCCGTTGCGGGCGACCCGCCAGCCGAACACCCGCTGGGCGAGCAGTTCGAGGACCTTTTCCGACAGTTCGCCCCCGGTGTTCTCGCGGAGGTCCACCACCAGCCCGTCGTGGACGGTCTGTGGCCGCAGGTCGCGGTGGAGCTGCGCCCAGCCGTCGGTGGTCAGGTCCGGTACGTGGACGTACCCCAGGCGGCCGTCCGACGCGGTGCGGACGTGGTCGCGGCGGTCGGCGACCCAGTCGTGGTAGCGCAGGGTGCGTTCCTGTGCCAGGGGTACGGCCGTCACGCGGCGCGGTGTGCCGCCGGGGGAGCGGAGGGTCAGTTCCACCGGGTGGCCGGCCGTGCCGGTGAGGAGGGGGCCCGGGCCGGTGGCCGGGTCGACGGGGAGTCCGTCGACGGCGAGCAGCGCGTCGCCCTCCCGGACGCCCATGCCGGGGGCGGCCAGCGGTGAGCGGCCGGCGTCGGCGGAGACGTCGCCGCGCGGGATGCGGGTGATGCGCCAGGTGCCGTCGGTGTCCCGGTCCAGGTCGGCTCCGAGGTGGCCCTGGGCCAGGGCGGGATCGGTGGGGCGCGGCCGGGCTCCGACGTTGGCGTGGGACATGGAGCGTTCGCCGTGCAGCTCCCGGAGGAGGTCGACGAGGTCGTCGTGGCTTCCGAGGCGGTCGACGAGCGGGCGGTAGCGGTCCAGTACGCCGTCCCAGTCGACGCCGAGCAGTGCCGGGCGGGCGCACACCTCGCGAAGCAGCCGGCCGTCCTCCTCGAACATCTGCCGCCACTCCGCTGCCGGGTGGACCGTGGCGCGGACGCGGGAGAGGTCCACGGGCCGGCCGTCGGCGCCGGGGGAGGCTGCCGGTACGACCGTGAGGGTGTCGGCGGCGTCCCGGACCACGGCCCGGGTCCCGTCGCCGGAGACCGCGAAGCCGCTCACTGCCGTACGGGAGCGGACGGAGCCGTTGGCGGTGAAGTCCCAGCCCTCCAGGACGGAGTCGCCGGGCCTCGACGCCGGCGGCGGGAGCGGATCGCGCAGCCAGAGCACGCCCGTGGCGGTGGCGCGCAGCCCCCGGTAGGTGCCTGCGGGGACCGGGAACGGCTCGGCACGGTCGGCCAGGCCTTCCTCGTCGACCGTGACGAGCGCGGCGGCCGGGGCCGGTGCGGGGTTCCAGGTGGTGAACGGGGAGATGGCGTCGGCCGTCAGCGGGAGGAGGTGGGGCCGGGTGCCGGCGGTGAAGGCCATGCCGAAGTCGTGCGTCTGGTGGACGGGTTCGAAGGTCCGGGCGGAGAGGAAGGCCAGGTGGCGGCCGTCGGCGGTGAACGCCGGGTCGGTGTCGCGGAAGCGCATGGGGGTGGCCTCGATGATCCGCCCGCTGCCGAGGTGGGCGAGGCGCAGTTGGCGCAGTCGTTCCTGTCCCGGATGCGACCAGGCGAGCCAGGCGGAGTCGGGCGAGAAGGTCACGCCGGTGACCTGGCCGTCCTCGCTGCGGTCGAGTTCGGTGATCCGGCCCGAGGCGACGTCGACGAGGAGGACGCCGCCGTGCAGTTCGGCGACGGCCAGGGTGGCACCGTCCGGGGAGGCCACCAGCTCCAGGACGCGGGCGAACCGGTCCGCGCCGAGGCGGACCGGAGCTTCCTGCCCGCTGCCGGCGGTGTCCAGGACCTCGACGCACTCGCTGCCGCCCGCGTCCGAGACCCGGGCGACGCGGCCGGTGTCCCCGAGGACGCAAGGCAGCCGGTGCCGGACGCCCGGGGCGTGCCCCAGCGGGCGGGCGGGCCGCAGGTCGTGGGACACCCAGTGGGTGCCACCCCGGACTTCGAGCAGGCTCGCCGTGCCGGTGCGGTCGGTGGCGAAGGATCCCAGGTGGCCGGCGACGGGAATCCGGTGGGGGGCGAGCGCGGTGCGCGGTCCGCCCAGGCGGATGTCGACGCGCTCTGCCTCCGCTCCCACCGCCAGGCCGGGCAGCAGCCGGATCTCCCCGCCGCACTGGTAGACCACCCGGTGGCCGTCGGTGGTCGCGTACCGGGCGTAGAAGGCGTGGCCGGTGTGCCGGCGCAGATCGGTGCCGTCGGGGAGGCTCGACCAGAGGCGGCCGTTGCCCTCGTGGTCGGCGAGGAACGCCACGCGGTCGCCGACCCAGAGCGGGGAGTCCGGGTTGCCGTCCACGTCGGGGTGGAGGCGGGTGAAGAGTCCGGAGCCGGCCGGGTCGATCCAGAGGCGTCCCGTGGTGCCGCCCCGGTAGCGCTTCCACTGCATCGGTTCCACGTACGTCGGGGTCTGGACGAGGACTCCGCCGTCGGGGCCCAGGGCCAGCCCGCCCACGGGGCCGTACGGGAGGCGGCGCGGGGCGCCGCCGTCCACGGGGACGGCCCAGGCCCAGGGGCGGCGCGGGCCGGGCTCGGCCGCCGCGGTGATCGCCAGTACGTTCCCGTCGGCCGTCCAGCCCGCGACGCGGGTGCGCCGGTCGCCCCAGTACGTCAGGCGGCGGGCCGGGCCGCCGTCCGCCGGGGCGACGTACACCTCGGGCGCGCCGGACAGGGTCGACGTCCAGGCGATGCTGGAGCCGTCGGGGCCGATGCGGGGGTGGCTGACGGGCACCCGGTCGGCGGTGAGGCGCCGGGCGCGGCCGCCCGCGGTGTCGCAGGTCCACACGTCGTCCTCGGCGACGAACGTCAGCAGGTCACCGTGCAGGTGCGGGAAACGGAGGTAGGCGGAGGGAGCGGGGGCGGGGCCGGACACGGAGGCTCCTCGGAGGAGTGCGGGACGGGATGCTGCTACGGAGCGCGGGATGCCGCGTGGTCAGGCGAGGCGGCCGTCCAGCGCGGCCGCGCCGGGGCGGGGCAGGCCGAGGAAGACGCAGAGCTGGCTGCGTCGCCCCGCGGCGGTGAGTCCGAGGGCCTCGTCCAACGGCACCGGATCGATGCCGAAGACGATGCCGCTGGAGAGGCCGAGGGCGGTGGCGGCGAGGTGGGCGCGCTGTGCGGCGGCGCCCGCCTCCGCGTTGGCCGCCCGGTAGGCGCGGGGGCCGTGGGCGGCGACGGCCCGCTCGGGATGCCAGTGCAGGACGAGCGTCACGGGCACACCGGCGACGTCGTAGTTGTCCAGTCCGTAGAGGTCCCGGGTCAAGGTGGGCAGCGGGTCCCCCGGCAGGTGCGACAGGGCGTGCCGGGCGGGGTCGTAGGCGTATCCGCCCGGGGCGAGGCCCTCGGCCGCACGGACGGCCACGGCCGCCTCCACGAACCCGCCGGAGCGCGGGGGGTGGGGGAACGCGGCGCCGAGTACGGCGGCCAGGGCGGCCGCGCCGAGCGGGCGGGAGGCGTCGATGCGGCCGGAGGATGAGGTCCGCGCGGCCAATGTCGCCAGGGCGGTGCCGGGCGCCGGTGCCCCGGGCGCCACGGGCAGGGGCGTCGTCGTGCCCGCGACGGCGGGCGGAACGTCCGGTGCGGGTGCGGGTGCGGGTGCGGGTGCCGGTGCGGGTTCTGCGGGCGGGGCCTGGGCGGTGGCCCGCCGGACGTTGTCGGCCAGGCTGAACCTGCGGACCGTACGGGACCTTTCGTAGTGCGGTGGCCGGACGGCCGTCGGTGCCGTCGGCGCGGGCCGCGAGGCGTCGGCGCCGGCCGTGTGCCAGTCGAGCGGGAGCACGGCGTGGACGGATTCCTCGTCCGGGTCGAGGCCGAGCAGCCCGCCGAGGGCCTCCTCGTCGAACCAGAGCCGGGGACGGTGCCCGGCGCCGCGGTCGCGGCTGGTCAGTTCCCAGGAGGCGAGGAACGAACCGAGGTCCAGGGTCGCCAGGTGGTAGGCGAGGTTGTGGTACTTGAAGGCGTTCTTCCACGGCCGGACCGTGCACAGCAGGAACTGGTCGTGGCCGTCGGCGGCGCCGTCCGGGCCGAGCGCCGCCCGAACGGCCGGGGCCGGGTCGAGCGTGCTCAGGCGCTCCAGGGCGTGCAGGCCGCAGGCGTAGTGGTAGACGCCGGGTGGGACGGGAGCCGACGGGCCCGCGGCCCAGTAGACCTCCAGCGGATGGGTGCCGCCGCCCGAGGCGGAACCCGTGCCCCAGCGGGGCGTGTGCGGCGCGGACTGCTCGGCGAGGTCGCGGTTCCAGTCGATCTGCCGGCGGCGGGCGAGCACGCCGATCGTCGCCCGGAGGTCCTCGGCGAGGGTGGTGAGGGTGCGCCCGCCCCCGGGAGCGGGCGTCGGCGCGGCAGCCGGGGCAGGCAGGGGCAGGGCGATACGGGTGGCCCCCGGATGGTGGGTGTGCGCAAGAGGACGGTCGTCCCAGTCCGGGGCGAACCCGTCGGGCTGCACCGGGTCGCGGTAGCGACGGTGCACCGCGTCGACGTAGGCGAGGGTGGTGGCCCGTGCCGCCGGGGTGGTCATCGTCCGCTGCTCCTTGCCGTGTACGTCGCTCATGCGAAGGGGTGCGGGTGGCGGTGGATGTCCTCGTCCCGCAGCGGCGCCGGGCGGCGCCCGGCCCGCCAGGAGGCGGTGCGCAGCCGGGGGTGGTGCAGCGCCCGCTGCTCCTCCCAACCGAAGTCGATCGGCACCAGCCCGGGGGCCACGACGGCCGCGCTGCGCAGCCCGCACGCCCGCTGCTCGGGGCAGGTCTGGTCGACGACGATCACGTCCTCGCTCACCTCGCGGAGCAGGTCCACGCAGGCGGTCAGGTCGTCCAGCAGATCGGCCGGGCGGGGCCCCCGGGCCTCCCAGTCGGCGAACGCCTCCCGCAGTGGGACGGGCCGGACCGGACCGTCCTCGTACGGGCGGAGGAACGGGACGTGCCGCTCCATCTCCGGGAGTCCGTAGAGGAGGTCGTGGTCATCCAGATCGCGTACGAGTCCGTAGTCGGTCACCATGGCCCGGGCCTCCTCCTCCCGCGCCGCGACGGACCGCAGGTGGTGCGGCAGCAGGGAGGCGACCTCCTGGAGGGCCGAGTCGACGGCGTCCCCCGCGGTCAGGGCGGCGCCGGCGGAGAGGACGATGTTGCCGGGTCCCGGAGTACGGCGCCGGACGAGGCACAGGACGGCGGGCACGGGCAGGTCGACGCGCAGGTCGAACAGCCGGACCCGGTAACCGAGTCCTTCGAGCCGGGCCCTCAGGGCCGCGCGGCGCGGGGTGGCGGTGGCGCTGTCGAGGTCGATCTCCGGGAGGCGTTCGGCCCCGTACCAGGACAGCAGGAAGGCGTCCCGCTCGATCAGTTCCAGGAGACCGAAGAGCGCCGCCTCCTCCATGCAACTGCCCGTGGCGCAGCCGTTGGAGTTGCTCGACAGCAGCGATTCGCCGCGGCGCCGCGGACCGTAGTGGACCAGGTGCTGGGGTACGAGCACGGGAGCGTCACGGACCAGGGAGTGGCCCCAGACCCAGTCGGCCCGCTCGTCGGGGCGGAACGGCTTGTACGTGTCGGGGTGGCGGGCGTAGAACTCCGGCGCGTGGAGCACGGGGCGAGGGTCCAGGGCGGGCAGGCCTCGCGCGGTCAGCTCGTCGAGGGACATGCGCGTGGCCGGGCCCCGGCCCCAGGGACGCTGGCCCGCGTACCGTTCGAGGCCCTCGAAGAGGGCGACGGTCTCGCTGCGTTCGTGGGTGTCGGTGTGCCCGGCCCAGGCGATCTCGTAGAGGCCGCTGCGTCCGGTGCGGTGGCCGCCGAGGCGCAGCGAGCCGCTCACCGATTCGGTGACCGGGGAGTGGGTGTCGTGGTGGGTCCGGGAGCCGAGGGCCCCGCAGAGCGGGTTGACCAGGGCGCTGCGGGGCAGGTCGTACGAGTTCCAGTCGCGCAGCCGCGACGCCTCGGGGTACGGACGGGGGCGGGAGGTGGGGAAGCCCTCCAACGCGGGGGCCGGTGCCGGGGCGCGGGTGCCGCAGCGGGGACAGTCGGGATCGGCGAGCAGGGCGTGCTCCGTGACCGTGCCGTCGGTGGTGGACACCTCCAGGACGGGAGCGGCGGCGAGGCCGGTGGTGTCGGTGCGGACTGTGCGGGCGGCCAGGATGTGCAGGGCGGCGGCGACGGTGGGGGCGCTCCAGTGGTGGGGGGCCGCCGGTCCGGGCCCGGCCGCGTGCTGCGCGGTGCCGGTCTCCAGGGCCTCGCGTTCCCGCAGGGGGCGCAGGCGGATCCAGCGTCGTTCCAGGCAGACGGCGCAGGGGCCGGGGGCGTCGGCGGCGGCCGGGTGGACGGGGCCGACGACGACGGTCGCGCGGTAGAGGCGGACGGGGAAGACCCGCAGGCCCGGGTCCGTGGTCGGGGGTGCGGGCGGCGGGTTCGTCCCGGTCGGGTCGGCGGGGCCTGCGGGGTTCGCCGGCAGCAGGCCCAGGGAACCGATCTCGACGACGCCCTCGAAGGCGGTTTCCGGGTCCAGGAGTTCGCGCAGCGCGTCCGCGAGCCGCTCCTGGGCGGCGTCCGCCGCGCTATCGGTGGGGAGCGTGACAACGTGCATGGGTTCTCCGCAGACTGCTGGGCTCGGGGAAGGCGGTGGGACGGGGAAACCGCGGTGGCGGCCGGAGCCGCCACCGCGTTCACCTCGTCAGCGGCTACCGCGTCAGGCGGAGAGCTCCGGGGTGCGGCTGCAGGAACAGCAGGAGGAGAGGCTGCCGCACTGGCGGGCGGCGGCCTGGACCTCGGTGGTCGCGGCCTCCAGCTCGAAGTCCTCGACGGGCAGGTGGTTGAGGTCGGAAATCGGGTTCATGACGTGACTCCTTCTCGACATGTGGATAAAAGGGATCGATCATCACCGGGGCGTGCCCCGGTGTCCCCCCGCGGTCGCCCGCGGGGAAGTCTCAGGGGGTGGAGCGGGTGAGCAGGACGCGGCCCACCAGTACGGGTGCCGCGGCGCCGCCCAGTTCGGCCGGGGGGGTGCGGACGAGCAGGGCGTCGCGCCCGTCCGCGCGGAGTCCGGCCAGGAGACGGTCGAGGGGCTCCTGGTCCGGGGGCGGGGCCGCCTCCGGGGCGGGGGCCTTCCCCGGGTCGGGTGCCGGGGCCGTCGCGGGTGCGTCGCCGGCTGCCCAGCCCGGGGGAAGCAGCACCGCGCGGCCGCCGTCCGTGGCGGGGTGACCGTACGGGACCTCGTCGAGCTGGACGCGGCCCGCGAGTTCGAGCAGCGCGGTGCGCGCGGCCTCCTCGTGGGTCGTGCCCGCGGCGGCCACCGTGACGGTCCGGCCGGGCCGGGAGTGACGGGCGGTCATCACCCGGCACGTCCGGCCCGGGGCCGGACGTGCCGCCAGGGAGAGTTCCCCGGTTCGTGCGAGGGCGCGGACGAACGCGAATCCCGTGGTGTCGGCCGGGTCGGCGGGGTCGGGCACCAGCTCGGCCAGGGTGGCCGGGTCGGGCACGGCCGTCGGTACGAACGGCGTGCGCAGGGCCTCGTGCAGCAGGGCCGAGAGAATGCCCTCCCGTGCGACGTCGGTGAAGGTGGCGCCGGCGCCGTAGCCGGAGAGGTCCGGCGGGGCGTCGCCGCCCGCGCCGCCCTCGACGAGCCGGGCCGGCACCCACACGGTGCGCCCGTCGAGCAGGGACACCGCGGGAGTCCAGCGGGTGGTGGCCCCGTCGCCCTCCTCGACGGCGAGGGTGTGCTCCCCGTCGGCGCCGAGGGCCTCGCGGGTGGCGGACACGACGGCGGCGGGGGCCGGTGACACGGCCGCGCTCCACCGTGCGGCCCGCTCCACCGCGGCGCACCGCGCTTCGGTGAGTGAGAGCGGGTGGAAGCCGGGGAAGGCGGCGGTCGCGCCGTCGGGTCCCGAGGCGCGGACGACACCGGCCTTGACCGCCGTCTGCGGTACGGCCCCGTCGTCGAAGCGGTGCAGCGGGCCGGTCGTGCCGGCGAGGGCCGCGTCGAGGCGCCCGTACCGTTCGTCCGGGTCGGTGGGCAGGTCGAGTCGTCCCCCGGTGAGGGCGGTGAGGGCTTCCACGGCCTGCGGGAGGCCCACCTGGTCGGCGCAGTAGGGGCAGCGGGGGTCGGCGGGCAGCGGTTCGCGGCGGCCCGTCAGGGTGAGCGGGTCCTGCACCACGAGGGCGGCTTCGAGCCCCGAGGGTTCCTCGCCGGCGATATGGCGGAATAATTCGAGAGCCAGGTCGCTTCCGGTGGCCGCCAGGACGGCCGGATAAAGCTCCGGAATTTCTTCGGAAACAATACCCGAGGTCATTCGGGCGAGTTTCTGCTGTGCGCACCCCGGACAGGAGGTTCCCTTTCGGGGGACCAGCGGACCCTTGACGAGAAATTTTCCGGCCTGCTCGGCCGAGACGAATGCGGCGCCCACCGTGCGGGCCCAGGCGAAGAGGTTCTTGCGGAATTCGGGATCCCGTTTGCCCGGGGTGAAGATCACGGCGTCCGGGGGTGATCCGGCGAAGCCGTGGGCCACCGCGTCGGCGGAGGCGGCGAGGAGCGGGGAGACCCGGGCGGGCGTGCCGGCCCCGGTGAGGGCGGCGAGCTCGGCGTCCCACGGGGCGGGGCCGCCCTTCGCGGCGTCGCGCCCGGCGACCGTGACGTCGGTGGCCCCGTTGCGCAGGAGGGACAGGACGGCGCTCGTGGCGGCCGGTCCGTCCCCCACGACCAGGACGCGGACGGCGCGCCACTGGCGGAAACGTTCCTTGGGGTGTTCGCCGTCGTGCCGGAGGAAGGAGATCTGTTCGGCGAAGCGCTGCTCGACCGGCTCCGGGAGGAGCCCGTCGGCCTCGGTTTCGCGGAGCTCGACGAAGCCGGCTTCGCGCAGTCGGTCCAGGAGCCGGACGACCATGTCGCGCCGCGTCGCGTCGAGGCCCTCGCACAGACCCGCCAGGTCACTGCCGACGGACAGGCGGGGAGCGAGCGCGACGAGCCACCGGTGGACGGTCCGGCCCTTGAGGAACGATTCGCCCTTGGTGCCGCGGAGGAATACGCCGTCCGCGGTCTCGATGAACAAGGAGTCCTGGCGGAGGAAATATTCGCGATGCTCTGTGAAAGCGGGTAACGCGGTCTCGACCATTTCACTCCCCCCGGTTGTGACTGCTCTTGATCCAGAACTCAACACGAGGCGTTGCGGCCATGCAAATAGTTCATAAAGCACAAGTTTCGGCAGTGTGAACGGGGTCGTTTCGGAGGAAGACACATAAGGCGGGCCGGAATTCTCCATTCCCCGCATAGGTCCACACATGCGAGGGCGCCCCGCCGGTGACCCCGGCGGGGCGCCTCGCTCGGTACGGGCTGTCAGCCGGCGCTCTCCCGGCGGGCCGTCCAGGACTGGGCGGCCGAGCGGGCCAGCCTCAGACACTCCCGTTCGGATGCGTCGTCGAGCCCGATCACCCGGATGTGGTGCATGTGAAGCAGCGAGCCCAGCACCGCGTCACGGCCCGGACCCACCCCGCGGCTCCCCTCGCGGTCGAGCAGCTCCGCGTAGCCGGCCACCGCTTCGGCGCGCCGCTCCCACGCCCGCAGGACCTCCTCGCCGCCGGGGAGCGGCCGCAGGGCCGTCGGGCCGTCGACCGGGTCGGCCAGCCGGGCCGCCTCCTCCTGCGCGGACCGCTCCGGGCCGGGTCCCGATGCCTTCGCGATGCCGCCGACCAGCCAACGCGCCCCGGCCCGCGGACCACCGGTGAACGCCCGCGCCAGATCCGTGAATCCGGCGGCCGTGAGCGCTGCGGGCCGTACCCCGCCCGCCGCGGTGAGCCGTAGCTGCGCGACCGCGGCCGTGGAGTCGGCCGCGAACGCGGCCTCGGCGGCCGCCATCAGCGGCCCCTGCCCGTAACGACCGCTCTCCGGGTAGTAGGTGTCCCACTGCGCGCGGCCCGCCAGGCCGGCCCGGCGCAGGCCCGCCGTCCACGCGCCGATGCGTTCGAAGGAGCCGTCGCCGGGCGAGACGGGGAAGCGCAGCCGCAGGTGGGGTTCGGGGTCCCGGTAGCGCACGAACCACCACGCGGGCGGGTTCCCCCACTCGGCCAGGAGGGCGGGCAGGTGCCCCGTGAGGATCTCGGCGTGCCGGGCCGGATGCCCGTACAGCTTGACGTACGCCCATCGGGACGCGCCCGGCAGGTGACCGAACTCCCGCACCGACGGGACGACTTCGGCCCTCCTGGCGCCTCCCGGCGGCGGCGCCGTCCCATGGCCGGCGGCGGCCGTGAACGGCATGGCGATCTCGTGGGCGTGGCCGTCGAACCACCCCAGTGACCCCGGTTCCGGAGCCTCGTGCAGCGTCACCCGCCCGGCGCGGTCGAGTTCGTCGCGCAACAGCGGGAGGTGGCCCGGTTCGTCCAGGTCGAGGCGCAGACGGCGGTCGTCGTCCCCGAGGAAGACCGCCGGGGGCATGCGGAAGCGACGGCGCCAGTTCCGCAGTTCCCGAGCCCACTCGTCGGAGGGGGCCCCGGGTGCGGGGAGATCGTCGGCGGTCACGGTCCAGCGGGCGGGCGCCAGCACGGTGCGCCCGTACCGAACGCGCGGCAGGAACGGCGCGCGGCGGGCGGCGCCCCAGACGAACGGCGCGACGGCCGCGCCGGCCCGGGGCAGTTCGCACAGGAACCGGGCCGGCGGCTGGGTGAAGCGGGTGGGCTCCACGGCGTTCAGGACGGTCGGTTCGACGGTCCGTCCGGTGGACGTTTCCACGAGCCGGAGCCGGTGCAGGTCGCCGCGGACCGCGAGGGAGTCGGCGGCCGCGACCGTACTGCCGCGGTCGCCGACTCCCTCGCCGCCGCCGTCCCCGCCGTGCTCCGCGAGGGAGATCAGGAGCGGCAGCATCACGGGGACCCTGGCGATGTTCTCGGTGGCGACCAGCAGCGGCGGGCTGGAGACCTGGGCCGCCACGGCCCCGCTCTCCTCCGTCGGCAGACCGGCGTACAGGGCGCGCATACGGTCCCGGTCGGGCCCGTCCAGCAGGTCGACGAAGCGGCCGGTCGTGGTGCCCGCGGCCGGTGACAGGGCGCCGACGACGAGGCGGAAGTCCCCTCCGGCCAGTGCCTCCCGGGTGGGCGCCTGGAGGTGGAAGTAGAGCTCGGCGTGGGCCGGAACGAGCGGCGGTACCAGGGGCGCGGGGCCCGCGAGCGCGTCCAGGGCCCGGTCGTCGAGCACCACTTCCGGTACGCCGTCGACGGCGGCCCGCTGCGCCAGGGCGATCAGGCGCTCGTCGCGGAGGGTCAGCGGGGTGCCCGGCGGTTCCAGTACCGAGCCCTGGTACCCGGCGGGCCAGCCGAGACCGGTCTCGGGGTCGAGGAGTTCGCGCAGGGGGACGACGGCGCCCGGGCCGTAGCGTTCCAGGAAACGCTCGTGGTAGTCCCGCCACTCCGGTGCGCCGGACGGGTACGGCGTCAGCCGCGTCAACGCGGTCACCGCCCGCTCGGCCTCCCGGGCCACCGCCTGCGGAAGGGTCAGGGCGCAGTCGAGGAGCAGGTCGACCATGAGGGGGTGCTCGGCGGTGCCCGAGAGCGCCCGCATCCGGGTGACGATCCCGGCGCGGAGCGCCGGACGGGCCCGCGCGTCGGCCGTGTTGTGCCGGTCCATGTCGTGGCGGAGGGCCGTGAGTTCCCGCAGTGTCGGCGCGACCGCAGGGATCGTCCCGGCGTCCGCCTCCGCGAGGCGGTCGACGAGGTGGCCGAGGGCGTCGGTGACCGTCATGGGGGCGCGCAGGGAGGTGAGCAGGACCCGCCGCGCCACCAGCTCGGCCAGGAGGCCTTCGACGGCCCGGAGCGGGATGTCGGGGTACTCGCCGGCCAGCTTCCCGGCGAGGTCGGCGACGGGCAGCGGTAACCGGGCCGCGTCCAGTACCAGCCGCACCGCGCGGGTGTGACGGACCGTCACTTCTGTCGCGCCCTGCCCGGCTCCGTGCGGCGGCTGCTGGAACGGCACCACGAGGCGGCCGTTGCGGACGAACGCGGTGTTGTCGACCACGACCGGGAGCCGTCGCAGCAGCTCGGGGCAGGCCTCCAGGAGGCCGACGACCTCGGCGAGCCAGCCGGCTCCGGCCCGCACCACGGCGCGGTGCCGGTCGCGTTCCCCCCAGCGAGCCCCGGGCTGCCCGCCGACGCGGGCGGGCGCGACGCCCGCGAACAGCCCGAAGGGGGTCGCCCGGTGCCCCATCCGCAGGAGGTAGCGGACCATCGACACCACGGTCCGCCGTACCTGCTTCGGCTTGACGGTACGGCCCGCGCACACGTCCTGTACGCCCCGGGCCAGCGCCGGGCTGGCAACCTCGACGGCCTCCGCGACCCCCTCGTACTCCCAGACCTGCTCCAGCCACCGCCGCCAGGGCCCGGTCCGGGCCTCGGAGGCGGCGTCGAGCGCGGGCCAGGGCGGCAGTTGCCGGTCGCCCGGCACCGCGGCGGCCCGTACCAGGGCCGCGTCCATGTGCGTGTACAACCGCATTCCCCCCACATCCTCGCGATGCGGCCGGTGCGGGGGCTGCTGCCCGGCATCCTCCGACGCCCGGCCGCCGGACGTGCCCGGGAACTCGCCGGGCACGGAACGCCGACAGTACAACGTTTTGTTGAAACGATCACCCGGTGGAGGCCGGGCTCCTGCGGCGACGCAGTCGATCGCGGGACCGGGCTCCGGGTGATCGCCGTGAGGTCGTGCGGGGGGCGACGGGTCCGCGCGAGCCGGATGAAGGAGCCGATGGACATCCGGCTGCCGGAGCGCGGGTCCGACCAGTCCCGGGCCGGTTCACCGAGGGTGGGAAGGTGCTGGGGTCAGCTTCCACGGGCGGGCGACGCCACCGTCCGGATCCCACCCGAACCGGCGTAGCCCCTGCGCCGGGTGCATCTGCCCCGCCCTCTCGAGCGCCGTGGCCGCCCCCTTCACCGAGAGGCTGCCGCATCTGACCTCGCGCTCGCACTCCTCCAGCACCGTGTCCGGATCGACGCCAGCCCGGCCCTCGTACTTCGCGGCCGCCGGTTTCATGTCCGGCATGTCGGCGTCCTGCACCACTCCCGCCGCCACTGCGCGGCGTCGCCATAGCCGCGCCTCGTCCGGGCGCCCGGCGCCCGCGAGCGCGAAGTAGGCCGAAATCAGGGCGTGGAACTCACCGGCGGCGACCGCGCGCTCGTGCCAGACCAGCGCCTCGTCGACCCTGCCGGCGCGTCCGAGGTGGGATGCGGCTTCGGTGAGCGCCTTGCTGTCCCCTCCTCCTGCCGCTTCGTCCAGGCATCCGAGGGCTTCATCGAACCGTCCGTCCACGACGAGGAGGCGTGCCGCCTGCCGCAGAGCGTACGTACTGCCCACCGCGCCTGCCTCCCGATAGCAGCGCAGTGCCGGGCCGAGCCGGTGGGCTTGCTCGTTCAGGACCCCCTCGTGCAGGAGGACCTCGGGGCCCCGCACCCCGGGTGCGTGGACGAGCCATTTCAGGGCGACGTCGACGCCGCCCCTCCTGGCGAGTCGGTCAGCCACCTCCCGCAGGGTGACTCCTCGGCGAGGACGCGCGCGGTGTCCGCGGTGCAGTGCCGGATCGCCGCCGCCCAGAAGATGCCGGGGACGCGGGCATGCCGCCGTGCCGAGCGGCCATGCTGTTCGAGGAAGTCCGCGAGCTGGTAGACGGGACCGGCATCGCCCGCCCCGGTGGTGGGCACCTGTCCGGAGCCTCTGGCACGCTTTTGGAGGTGGAGCGGCCCGCGGGCACCTTTGACCGGCCGGGTCAGCAGCGACAGCGCCTGCTCGCACCAATCGTCCGGCAGCAGGTCCCATTCGGAATCCGAGAGGTAGGCCTCGGCCGCATCCGCGAGGAACGGCAGGGGCAGACCCCTGGGGTGGCCGAGTCGGCGGGCGTCCATGGCCGCGGTCAGCAACGCCTTCGGTCCGGGCTGCACCATGTCGCACAGCTGGAGCAGCTCGGGCACCGCGGCAAGGTACTGGGTGATCATCCCGTCCCGCGCCCGGTGGGCCGCTTCGGCAACACGCGGGTCCCGCGAGGTTCGCAGGGCGTCCACGAGTTCCGGTTCGAACTGTCCACGGACGCTCAGAGCGCGCCCGGCGACCAGGAGGCGTGCCTGGCCGTGCGGGTCGGGTCGGCCCTGGAGCGGTTCGTACGCCACGTCGTCGAAGTAACCGGGCCCGGGCCAGATGGTGCCGAGGACCAGCACCGGCGCGTACCTTTCGTCGGCGAGCAGGACCCGCAGTCCTGCGGCGACCGCCTCACCGTGCTCCGGATCCAGCAGATACTCGTGCGCCTCGTTCAGCCACACCACCGTCCGGGGACCGACCTGGGGGAGTTCCGCGAGAGCCGCGCGGGGGCGGTCGGGGTGGAGTGGTTGCCACAACCGCCACTTCTGGGACTTCAGGCGCTGGATCGCCTCCCAGCAGGCACGCGTCTTGCCCGTGGAGGACGTCCCGACCAGGAGCGCCAGACCGCTTCGGCCCTCGAGAGCCGCGTCGACGAGGTCATCGAGCCGATCGTCGTGGCCGCGGCGCACGTACGCGGGCAACCCTGGGGCCGCGCCGGGCCCGACCGAATCGGATTGGGTCGGGTCGAAATCGATGGCGCGGTGCACTTCGAGATCGTGCGGGTCGAGCTCCCCGACGGGTGTGCCCAGCGGCTCCGTCAGCTGGGCCCGCGTCCACAGGCGCGCGGCCTCCCGGCTCGCGTGCTCGGCGTCTCCCGCCGTCATCTCCGTCAGCAGACGCACCAGAGCGAGCACATCGGCCTGCTTCGGCGGCAACTCACGGCCCCCGAGGATGCGGCCGATGGTGTCCCGGGACGGGCACGCCAGGAACCGGTCGTCGCGAAGCAACCGCTCCATGTCGTCCAGCGTGGGCGGTCCCGCGGCGAGGTACGTCCGATGTAGAAGGCCCTTGAGATCACTCAGGGGGCCCGGTGGCAGCACCGGACGCGCAATCGGACGGGCCGAGCCCGCGGTCCGCCCACCGAACTTCCGCCCCGCTCCCGCGCCGTCGCCTCTCATCGCACCATCATCGCCACTCGACCTCCCGCCCACCGCGGGAACTGCGTTTATGTGCCGCTGACTTACTCTCTCGTCGCATCTCGGAGTGGTCGCTCCGCCGGGCCCCACGGTGGACAACAAGCCGGCCGGCCGACCCGTTGTCCCCGAGGTGAGGAACCTCCGCCATGTCCAGCGGCAAGCGCAAGCGCAACAAACAAGAAGCAGGGAGCGGATTCGACGAACCGCCGACGCCGTGACCGCTCCCGTGGGGGAGTTCGGGACGCCGCTGTTGGCGGCGCGGTCAGCGGCGCCGTCCGGGCGGCCATCGACTGGCTGCGCGAGCTGATCCCCTAACGCGCAGGATCTTGGCCTGGCAGCCCGTCAGGCCCAGCACGATGGGCGGTCCGAACGGCTTCGTCCCCTCGGACCGCCCTGGTAAACCGAGGGGTCGGCGCAGTGCGCCGCATCCGCGAGGACTGGACTTTATATCCAAGTCTGGATAGGTCGTCTAACATGGCACAGGGTGCCTTGCCGGGTCGAGAGATCCAGCAAGGCACGGCAGCACGTCGAGCGAGTAGGAGCCGGACCTCCCATGAACGCCGAACAGCCTGTGGCCGTCGCCGCCCCCGACCTGTACGACCGGTCCGGAGAGCGCTATTCCCTGGACGACCCCCGCTGGCGGGGCAAGGACGGCAGCCCCCTCGCCGTCAGTGCGCTGCCGGGCCTGCGTCCCGAGCAGATCGACACCACCGAACGGTCCCTGTGGCGTTACCACGCGGCCCTGCCCGTTCCGGCCGCCCACCGGGTGAGCCTGGGCGAAGGATGTACGCCGATGGTCCCGCTCGACTGGGCCGGCCGGCGCGTCCACTTCAAGCTGGAGTGGTTCAACCCGACTTCCAGCTTCAAGGACCGGGGCGTATCGGTGATGATCTCCCACCTCGCCGCGCACGGCGCCGAGCACGTACTCGAGGACAGTTCGGGCAACGGCGGTGCCGCGGTGGCCGCCTACGCCGCCGCTGCCGGCATCCGGGCCAGGATCATCGTTCCCGCCGCCACATCGGCGGCCAAGATTCTTCAGGCCCGTGCCTACGGAGCCGAGATCGAACTTGTGGACGGTACCCGCGCCGAAGTCTCGGACGAGGCGATCCGGCAGTCGGAGCGGGTCCCGTACGCCAGTCACAACTGGCACCCCATGTTCATCCAGGGCACCAAGACCATCGCCTACGAGATGTGGGAGTCCCTCGGCTTCACCGCGCCGGACAACGTAGTCCTCGTGGCCGGGGCCGGCAGCAACATCATCGGGTGCGACCTCGCGTTCGGCGAACTGCTCGACGCCGGACAGATCGACAAGCGCCCGCGCCTGTTCGTCGGGCAACCCGAGCACTGGGCGACCATCGCCGACACGTTCAACGGCATCGACCCGGCCGACCGCGGCGAGCGGGTGCCGACGATCGCCGAGGGCGCGTCCATCGCGCACCCGGTCCGGCTGCCCGAGGCGGTGGAGGCCATCCGCCGCTCCAACGGCGGCGCCTACGCCGTCCCCGAGGAGGAGATCCGTGCCGCCGTCCGCGCCCTGAGCGCACGCGGCTTGTACGCCGAGCCGACCAGCAGTGTCGCCGCGGCGACCCTCGATCACTTCATCGCGATCGGAGAGATAGCTCCGGACGAGACGACCGTCGTCGTGCTCACCGGCGCGGGGCTGAAGTCCGCCGAGATGATGGCCGCGGTGTTCGACGGTCCCGGTGACGGCGCCCAGGAAGCGAGCATCACGCGATGACGCACCCCACCGGCCGCCGACCGGATGACGAACGCACAGACCTGCCCGCCGTACGGGTATCCGAGCAGCCCGCCGTACCGGAAGACGAGCGCACCGCACGGGAGGACGAGCACCTCGTACGGGAAGCCGAGCGCATCGCTGTCGCCGTCGGCCGCATGTTCCCCGGCCTGTGCGAGGTCGTCCTGCACGATCTGCGACGCCCCGACAACGCCATCCGCACCATCGAGAACAACCTGTCCGGCCGGCAGGTCGGCGACTCAGCCACCGAACTGGGCCTGCGCCGGATCGCGGACCCCGACTACCCCAGCGTCATCCAGAACTACAGCAACCGGTTCCCCGACGGGCGTCCGGCCAAGAGCACCTCGATCGGCATCAAGAACGCCGAGGGACGGTACGTCGCGGCCCTGTGTCTGA
Organism: Streptomyces sp. Isolate_45; assembly: GCF_024721315.2. Taxonomy (GTDB): domain Bacteria; phylum Actinomycetota; class Actinomycetes; order Streptomycetales; family Streptomycetaceae; genus Streptomyces. The sequence continues at coordinate 38,044 of NZ_JANFAK020000026.1, read as the reverse complement.
ACCTGGACGTCAGCACCTTGTCCCCGCTGGCCCTGACCCTGGCCAACCTCGTCGCCGCGGATGCCGAACACCAGGGCGAGGGGCTGGAGACGCTGCGCGACCGCGGCGGACGCGAACTCCGCTCGGCCATCGACTCCTTCTCGGCGCAGCGCTTCAGCACACCGCGCGGCCTCAACCGTGATCAGAAACGCGAGCTGGTACGTCGGCTGCACAGCGAGGGCTTCTTCGAGACCCGGAGCTCCGCACAACTCATCGCCGACCAACTCGGCGTCTCCCGGGCGACGGTCTACAACTACACGAAGTAACCACACCGATGAACGCCCACGCACCGGCCGCGACACTCCGCATGCCGCATGCCCCGTGCCCGTGCGCCGGTAGACGCATCCATGACCGACTCCCCGACCCACCGGACGACCGCCGCCGCCGGGTCGTTCGCGGATCTTGACGCCCGCGAATTCCATGAGAATGAGCAGCGCCCGCAGGCTCGCCGCGAACGGGCGCCAGCTCCGCGCGCCCGCCGACGGGCGCTCGTGCCGCGATGACCCTAGGGTCATGGGTACGTACCCGTACCCGTACCCGTACCCGTACCCGTACCCTGGGGGTCATGGGAAGGAGCACCACGATGTCCGATGCCAACGTGAGAATCCCCGAGGAAGCGAAGGAGCGCCTGGCCGCGATCGCGGCCGCCGAGGGTCTGTCCCTGCGCGCCTACCTGGCCCGGCTGGCCGAGACGATGCTGACGCCGGCCGAGCGTGCGGAGCGTGCGGAGAAGGCGCAGGCGGCGCTCCGGGCCTGGAACGGCTACGCGCCGACCGTCGCCGAGCAGAGCGACCTTGACCACGAACTCGACCGGCGACTCGCGCAGGTGCAGCGCCCGTGAGTGAAGCGATGCACATCGTGCTGGACGAGACGGCGATGGCGGCGGCCGGGCAGGGCAACGTGCTGGCCTCCCGGCTGATCCACCGCGCGCACGCCGAGACCGGCTGGTTCCTCTACGCGCCCTCGTGCGCGCTCGTCGAGGCCGACCGGGCCCGCCCCGGAACCGCCGAGCACCTGGCCGCCCTGCCCGGCATCACCGTCCTCGACCTGGACCTGCCCGCAGCCCTCGCCATCGCCCAGCAGGAGACCTGGGCGGCCGCCCATAGCCGGCACGCGGCGCAACCCACGGTGGACAGGCCCGAAGGCGCGATCGTGGCCACCACCGTGCCGAAGCGCTGGGAGGGCCTGCCGGTCCGGATCCTCGATCTGACGCCGTGAGTGACCGCCTCAGGCCCTAGGGATGATCGCCGGTGCGGCCCTGCAATGGGGTGGCGGTGTGCTGATGTCCTCCGGGGCGCGGGGCCCGGGTGGTGTCGTGGATGCTGTCGCGGGCGGCTGCGGCGACCGCCTCGGGGGTGATGCCGAACTCGTCGTAAAGGCGCTGGTAGTCGGCGGAGGCTCCGTAGTGCTCCAGGCTGACGATGCGTCCGGCGTCGCCGACCACGTCGCGCCAGCCCTGGCCGACGGCGGCCTCGACGCTGACCCGGGCGCGCACGGACGGCGGCAGGACCTCGTCCCGGTATTCCTGGGGTTGGGCGGCGAACCATTCGCGGCACGGCATTGATACCACCCGCACCGCCAGGCCCTCGGCGGTCAGGAGGTCGCGGGCCTTCAGGGCGATGTGGACCTCGGAGCCGGTGGCGATCAGGATCACCTGGGGCGCGGAGCCGTCGGCTGCGTCCGCGAGGGCGTAGCCGCCGCGGGCCGCGTTCCGGGCGGGGGCGTGCTCTCCGCGGTCGAGGACGGGCAGGTTCTGGCGGGACAGGATCAGGCCGGCGGGTCGGTCGGTGTGTTCCAGGATGGTCTGCCAGCAGGTGGTGGTCTCGTTGGCGTCGGCGGGCCGCACCACGTCGAGGCCGGGAATGGCGCGCAGCGCGGCGAGGTGTTCGACGGGCTGATGGGTGGGGCCGTCCTCGCCCAGACCGATGGAGTCGTGGGTCCAGACGTAGGTGACGGGCAGTCGCATCAGGGCGGCGAGGCGGACGGCGGGCCGCATGTAGTCGGAGAAGGTCAGGAAGGTGCCGCCGTAGGGGCGGGTGAGACTTTGGAGCGCGATGCCGTTGAGGACGGCGCCCATGGCGTGCTCGCGGATCCCGAAGTGCAGGGTGCGCCCGTAGGGCCCGCCCTTCCAGTCCTTCGTCTGCCGGTCGGCCGGCACGAACGACGGCTCACCGTCCATGGTGGTGTTGTTGCTCCCCGCGAGGTCGGCCGAGCCGCCCCACAGTTCCGGCAGTACCGGGGCCAGCGCGGTGAGGACCGCACCTGAGGCGGCACGCGTCGCCATCCCCTTGGCATCGGCGGGAAAGGTGGGCAGGACCTCGGTCCAGCCGGCCGGCAACCGTTGGGCCCGGAGCCGGTCCAGCAGCGCGGCGCGCTCGGGCTGCGCACCGCGCCAGGTCGTGAGTGCCTTGTCCCATTCGGCGTGCGCGGTGCGGCCGCGATCCGCTGCCTGCCGGGTACGGGCCAGGACCTCGTCCTCGACGATGAAGTGAGCTTCGGGGTCGAAGCCCAGTAGTTGCTTGGTTGCGACGATCTCGTCCTCGCCCAGTGCCGAGCCGTGCGCCTTGCCGGTGTTCTGCTTGGTGGGGGCCGGCCAGCCGATCAGGGTCCGCAGCATGATCAGCGAGGGGCGTCCGGTCTCGGCCCGGGCGGCGCCGGTCGCGGCGAGCAGGGCGTCGATGTCCTCGACGTACTCGCCGGTCGCGGTCCAGTCGACGGTCTGCACGTGCCAGCCGTAGGCGGCGAAGCGGGCCGGCACGTCCTCGCTGAAGGCGACGTCGGTGTCGTCCTCGATCGAGATGTGGTTCGAGTCGTAGAAGACGGTCAGGGCACCCAGTTCCTGGTGGCCCGCCAGCGAAGCGGCCTCCGCGGTGACGCCTTCCATCATGTCGCCGTCGGAGGCGATGACGTAGATGTGGTGGTCGAAGGGGCTGGTGCCCGGTTCCGCGTCCGGGTCCAGCAGGCCGCGTTCGCGGCGGGCGGCCATCGCCATGCCGACCGCGCCGGCCAGACCCTGTCCCAACGGTCCGGTGGTGATCTCAACCCCTCGGGTGTGACGGTGTTCCGGGTGACCGGGCGTGGCCGAGGCCCAGGTTCGGTACGCCTCCAGGTCCGACAGCTCCAGGCCGTAGCCGGCCAGGTACAACTGGATGTAGAGCGTCAGGCTGGAGTGGCCGCAGGAGAGCACGAACCGGTCCCGGCCCAGCCACTGGTCGTCGTCCGGATCGTGTCGCATGACGTTCTGGAACAGCAGGTACGCCAGCGGGGCCAGGCTCATCGCCGTCCCCGGGTGGCCATTGCCGACCTTCTGCACCGCGTCGGCCGCCAGCAGGCGCACGGTGTCCACCGCGCGTACGTCCACCGCGTCCCACCCCGCGCGCTCGGCCGCGGGAGGCGCCACGGACCTGTCACCCCGTACTGCGTCGGACTGCTCGCCGGTCATGTTGCCGTCCCTTCGTCAAGCGGTCGGACCGGCCCTGCGGGCCGCCCGTCGGCGGATGCACCCTCGCGGCCTTGCCGGTCGGCACACGCTGATGCCCTCGTTGTCGTCACCGCGCGGCCGGCGGCCAGGATCCCATCGTCCGAGCCGCCATGGCGGAACGCAGCTCCTCCAGCGTGGCGCTCTGCCGCTCGGCTCGTTCCAGCAGCACGTCCAGGTCTTCGGCGGAGAGCCGGTCTCCGGTCGCCGCGAGGGCGCGGAGGGTGCGCCGGCAGGCGCAGGCGTCACGTACGTCGTCGGTGGTGAGGGGAAAGACCGCATCGTCGACGCTGCTTCCCTCGTCGCCCAGGCGGCACAGCTGTTCGTTGTAGCGGTCCCTCTTCGATGGGGCCGAGGCGAGGATCGTGGGATTCGTGGTGACCCCCACGACGTGCTTGTCCGCGATCAACCTCTTCAGCTCTCGGCCGCGAGAAATTACCGGAACAGATCGTCGAGCCAGCACGGCATGCCCAGTAGCCGGCCCATGGCCGGACCACCCGCCAGGAGTTGAGCGAGAAAGTTTGACGCATACGCCCGGCAGGCCTGCGCTGGTCACCAGGTGCCCAGCGGCGGGCCCTTGGGCGGTGCGGGCCGGCGGTCTATTCCCTGCGCCCGGCGACGAACTGCGTGGCGGCGGTGAACACGGCAAGGATCATCGCGGAGATCGCCAGCATGACGCCCGTAGGGGCGAGCAGTTTCGCCGCGTCGGGGGTCGTGGACATCAGGGTGAACATGCGGTTGATCGGAGGCATGCCCTTGGTGAAAAGCGCTCCCATCACCAATGCGAGGGCGGCGACCAGGGCGTACCCCTGCCGTTTGAACACCAGCCGCGAGCACAGCACGCCGATGGCGATGCCGACGAGGGCACAGGTGAGCTGTGCCTCGAAGCCCAGCAGGAGGTCGGTCGTGGTGACCACGTAGTCGCCCATCCACAACGGGAACAAAAGTCCGAAGATCATCAGGACGAGACAGCTCAGCAGGGCCGTGCCGATCGCCGCGAGCAGGACCGTGAGCGACCGGCCGCCTGCGGAGATGACGACGATCGCCCGCTGCGGCGGGTCGTCCAGGCTCATCAGAGCGATGGTCAGCCAGGTCGAGCAGACGAACAACGCGCCGGCGGAGGAGGCGTAGGCAGGGGGCAGCGGGCCGCTTCCGTTGACGGTCAGCACACCCATTAGGCCCGTGAACAGGAGCAGCGGCGCGAGGTAGCGCTGTGTGTACAGCACGGTGGCGAAGGTGTAGCGGATGAGCGCGATCACCGCATGTCCCCGTTCGTCACCGCGTTCGGCATCCGGTGGTGGTCCGGCATCCCGGTGACGCGCTCGACGGACCAGCCGTGCTGGAGCGCAGTGAACAGCAGAGCGTCGATGGACTCGCGTTCCACGCGCATCCTGACGCCCGTGACGTCCCGGCTCACCGTCAGTACGCCGTCCAGTTGCTCCCAGGCGAGGTCCCGCCGTAGGGGGCCGTCCCGGCCCGCGGTCAGGATGACGTCGGACACGGGCCGCTGCTCGGTAGGCCACGCCTCCGGTCCCCGCAACGACACGCGGCCCTTCCCGACCGTGTATGTCCGGGTGGCGTGGGCCCGGGTGACCGACTCGCGATGGTCGGTGAACACGACGGCGCCGCCGGAAGCCGCGACCTCGGTCATGATCTCGGCGAGCACGCGGTGTGCGTCGGCGTCCAGCCCGGACCAGGGCTCGTCCAGCACGAGCAGCCCGGGTTCCACCAGGAGGGCCTGGGCCAGCGCGACCTTCTGCGCGTTGCCCTTCGACAGGCTCCGCAGGGGGGCGTCCTTGCCGCCCACCAGGGTGAGTCGCTCCATCAGCCGGCCGGCCCGCGCCGAGGCGACCGAGGTGGCCAGCCCGCGGACGCGGCCCATGTGCGTCAGGTACGCCGCGGCCGACATGCGTTCGTTGGGAGAGAACCGGTCCGGAACGTACCCGACAACGGGCGGCCGGGCAGCCACCGCGCCGCGGGTCGGCCGGGACAGGCCCACCGCGATCCGCAGCAGGGTCGACTTCCCCGATCCGTTGCCGCCTGCGAATGCCACGATCTCACCCGCCGGGGCCTCCACGTTCACGTCTCGCAGGACCCAATCGCCACGGCCGTAGCGCTTGCTCACCGCTTCAAGTCGTAACAATGGATCTCCTTGGTTCGGTACAGCACCCCCGGTACTCGGAGACTAAGGGGCTTGTCCGCTTCGAATCCAGGGTGCCGATTGTCATCGAGCACTCTTGCCACCAAGGCTCGACGTCCAGGGCGTTCGTGGACAGGCCGGGCAGGGGTACCCCGTACGCCGGCAGGTACAAGAAGACGCGGCACCCTCGAACGAGCCATCAACCGCCTCAGGGCTTCCCTCGTCGCCGCCCGCTCCGAGAACGCGCCCTCCATGAAGAATTAGTGTTCAACCTTTTCCCGGTGGCAGCACTCAGGACAGGGGGACAGACAGACGCAAGTGAAGGGGAGGGCTGATGCCGCCAGGCACCGAGCACGACTCCGGGCAGGACGTCAGACATGGCGTCAGGCCCGGTTCGGGCGAAGGTCTCGATTTCGAGGCCTTCGCCCGGGCCGGTCAGCGCAAGCTGTACCGGACCGCGTACCTGCTGTGCGGAAACGTCGACGGCGCACGTGATCTGACCCAGACGACCCTCGCGAAGCTGTTCCAGCACTGGCGGAAGGTATCCGCCGCCGAGAGTCCCGACGCGTACGCCAGGACCGTGCTCACCCGCACCTTCCTCGCCGAACGGCGACGCCGGCTGCGGGACCTCCTTGCCCACCGGCACGCCGACCGACCGCCGCTGCCCGAACACGCCGAACTGCGCGTCACCCTGCTCGCCGCACTCGCCGAGCTGCCGCCGCGCGCCCGGGCCATGGTCGTCCTGCGCTACTGGGAGGACCTCAGCGTCGGCACGGTCGCCGAACTGCTGCGGTGCAGCGAGGGAACGGTCAAGAGCCAGTGCTCACGTGCCCTGGCGAAGCTGCGCACACAGCTCGGCGAGGCCCACGTCTACGCCACCGAGAACTGAGGAGACGTCATGGATAGCAACGAAGACCTCTACGAAGTCCCCGACGACAGGGCCGTCATGCTCGTCCGGGACGCGATGGACCGTACGACCACCGACCTGCCCCCGCTCCCCGACCTCGTGGCCGCGGCCCGCGCCCAGGGCCGACGCCGCCGGTCGCGCGCCCGGTTCGCGATCGGCGGGGCGGTGCTGACCGTGGCCGCGCTCGGCGTGACCGTGACCGTGGCACTGCCCGTCGACAAGAGCGGCGCCCGGGCCTCCGGGCAGGTGAACGTGGCCGCGCAGCCGGCGTCATCGCCGTCATCGCCGTCGTCGCCGTCGTCGCCGTCGTCGAGTAACGTGCCGCTGCCGCCCGTACACCTCGAACCGTCCCCGGGCGGCGACTCCATGGCCGATCTGCCGCCGGCCCAGCGAGCCCAGCAGGAGAACTTCCAGAACCAGGCCGTGCCCGTGCTTCAGAGCCTGCTCCCGGCGACGATCGGCACGGTCCGGCGGACCGACCTCAGCGTGAACCTGTACCAGGGCACGAAGGACGGCAAAACCTTCACCATCATCTTCTCGGTGCGTCCGTCGGGTCCGGAGACCTATGCCAAGGGTCCGGACTGCGTGACGGAGCAGGGCCAGGTCTGTAGGAGGACCACCCTGCCCGGCGGCATTGAGGCCATGTCCGCGACCTCGCCGATCAACAACGGCAACGTCAGCGAAACCCGGCTCCACTTCCGGTACGGCAAGAGCACCGTCTCACTGGCCATCAGCCCGCACGACGGGTCGAACACCTCGGCACCGGTCACCAACGACCAGCTCCTGGAAGTCGCCAAAGCCTCCGCCTTCCTCGACCTGGTCAAGGCCGCCGACGCCAACCCGGTGCAGAAGGAACAGAAGACCGTCCCCCTCGGCTGACGGAGCGCATCTCCACCGGACGTGCGGCGGCGGGCGCAGTACGGGTCCGGTGAGCAGGCCCGACACCGCCCACCCGCCTCACGTCCGGATCTCCTCCACTTCAGGCGTTGCATGACGTGCAGGTGAGCGACGCGCCAAGCCGTATTTGCACGTCGGGATGTGACAGATCACGCACGGTCCGGTCCGGCAGGGGCCCAGGTGGCGACCGTAGCCGGGGCTGCGGGGTGGTCATGGTCGGCTCCTGGCAGGAGCGCATCGCGTCCACCAAGGGGCCGGAGCCGTTGTGGCTGTGGCTGAGGGAGCGGGGGCTGCCGTTCCGTACTTCGAACGAGCGTTGTCGGAAGGTGCCCAGGGCGCCAGACCGTTCGCGGGACCCTCACCGGCGTACGCCCCGTACGCAATGCCTCATGCCGGGGGCGATCGATCACTCGTCCGCCCCGCCGGCCTGGGGATCACATGGCGGTCAGGATGGCGCGCAGCCGCTCGTCCTCGCGGATGATGCCGTTCGCGACGCCGGTGGTGCGGTCAAGAACGGAGGCCAGGATCGTGACGGCTTCCTCGGCGTCGCCGTCGATCTGCCACAGGGCGGTGGCGATAGCGATGCCGCGGTCCAGTTGCGGGGTGGTCTGCTCGGCGTCCTCACTGACGGCTGCCCGCAGGGCGGGGAGCAGTCCGGCGGCCGTCACGCCCAGTGTGGCGGCGGCCTGGGCGACCTCGCGCGGGCCGGCGGCGAGTGCCTTGGCGACGGCATCGAGCAGGACGTCCGTCTCGCCGGTGAGGTCGTGGTGGGCCCGGCGCCACCATCAGCGGCCCGGCGGCGGCAAGCAGCGCGGCGCCGGCCTGCTCGCGCTCGGCCTGCGGGCCGTCGGCTGCCACGGCGGTGATGGCTGTGGCCGCGTACTGGAAGCGGGGCAGCACGGCGTACAGCTCGGGCAGGGCGGCGGCCTGCGGGCCCCACTGGTGCAGCAGGTGAACCAGGTCGGCGGTCTCGTTGTTGCCGAGCCCGTCTGCGGCCAGGCGTGCGCGGACGGCGGCGAGCAGGGCCGGGCCGAAGGGGAAGGCGGGGCCTGGCAGTCCGCTGCGGCGAAGCGCAGCATGTTCGGCACAGCGAAACTTCCGCTACTGCGCAAGCGGCTTCTCCTGATCGCGGCCGGCCGCGACCCTAACTTCCGGCTCCGCGGGCCTGGAGATCCAGGAACTCGATCAGTCGAGTCTCCGAACGCAGAAGCCGTTCTCGCTGTGCAAGAGGAAGGGATGCGAGGAGGTCGACCAGGACTCGCTTCCGCGGGATGTACACCATGTTGCCGGAGTAGATCCGGCAAGTGGAACACCAGGCGAGTCCGATGCACCGTTCGAACATCGAGGACGTGGGTGGATGGAAGCGATACTGGTACGAGCAGGCGGGCGTCCCGCAGTCGGCGCAGACGCGTCGATCGCCGTCGGGAATCGTGTCCCAGCTCCCGACCTTTCGCCAATGCTGTCGCCCGGCCGGTGCTCTTCAAGTCGTCATGCCGAACATTCTCGCGCACAGAGGTGCACCCGGCGCAGCCTCCGAGCAAAGGCTCCGGCCCCGCATGAGGGGGACCAGCGTGGACAGGCCACAAGTTCCGGCCGGTCCATCACCCGCACCTCGCGGCAGATTTCGACTGCCTGCAGGGAACCGGCTCGGCGGATATACTGGCCGCCAACTGTTACTCAGGCACAGAGGGGTCCCCACCTTGGTGGGGGCCTCTCTGCATGTGTCCTGCGGATCTCCGGTCAGGCGACCTGCAGCTTCGGCCTGCCGGTCGGGGCCGGCGGAGCCTGCTGGTAGGTCGGCAGCTTCAGGTTGGGGAGGTCCCCCGCCTGGATCCGTGCCAGAGCGGCACGGAAAGCGGCCTCCATTGCGTCGGGGCTCTCGTACTTCGCCGCGAGCGGGTGAAGCCGGTAGGAGTTGCCGTTCCGTTCCTCGCTGCGCGGCCTGAGGACGATGTTGAGGTCGCACAGAGGCGCCATGAGGCCGCTGACGGCCTGGGGCGTGACGCCGTACTCGGCCGCCATGTCCTTCTGCCGTACCGGCAGCGTTCCGCCGAAGTCGCTGCGGGAGACGAGGTATTGGAGGAACTTGACGGCGGATCCTGACAGCGGCAGGGCCCAGATGCGCTCCGCGACGATCGGAGACATGACGTTAGCCATGGGATGGCCTTCCTCGTGAGCGGTCGCCCGCGCGCGGGCATGTCAGCACTATCACCCGGTACGTTTCCTTCCACGAAAGCCGGCTTCGGCACCGAAGTCGAGGTCCAACTCCTCCTGGTGGGCGCCTTCCGGTCCCACGGCGTAGGGGAAGGCCTCGGGGTCGTGATCGTGCTTGTCGGCGATCTCGGCGAGTACTTCCTGCTGGGTCGTACTGTTGCCCTGGAACCACAGGCGCACGTTGATCTGGATCCGGCCGTTGCCGGCCTTCTCCACCCAGTTGTAGCCGCACAGTCCTTGGACGGCTCGGTTCACGGTGGAACGGGTGATCATCTTGCCCCCCTTCTGCGCGGCAATCCGGTTCAGCCCGTCGGTGATCTCCTGCTGGGTGTACTGGGCGATACCGGTACCTGGCACCTGCCCTCCGGCCACGAACAGAAAGACGCAGAGCTGGGACTTGGTGATGCTGTTGGCGACGGCGAGCTGTGCCAGGAGCTGGGTGAACCAGTTGCTGGCGAGGCTGTATCCGGCGCCGCCGGCCATGTCGTGGACGGATCTGGGGTCCGCGACGTATTCGAAGTGGACGCCCTTGAGGCGACGGCGGCCCCCGGGATCGGTGGCCTGCGCGACCTTCTCCCCGAGCTGCTGGCCGAGGACGGCGAGGATGTCTCCGTACTCGGCGTCGTTCCCGGCCGCGGCGGTTGCCAGGACAGGCCGGGGCCCGCGCTGTCGACGACGGGCGGGCGGATCAGATGTCACAGGACCTCCTTGTTACTCAGGCGGTCCGAGACTACCGAAAAATCAACGTGGGCTTGTCTTTTGGCGCACCGGCGCGCCAGGAGTCACCCCTGATGCGCGAACCTCACTGAGGGAGCTCCAGAAGTACACACCCGGTGAAGTTGTTCCGCGCCGGCGACCCGAAAGTCCATGCGCACTTGATTTTATGTGCCGTCATCGCGGCACATTGCAGAATGGTCGGCCGCAGCGTTTGCCCGGTATTCGCTCCAGCTCTCCACGCCCTGAACTGCGATGATTTTCTGCGGGAACAGGCCTGCAGAAAATCAACTGTTGCTTGATTTTTCTCCCAAATGTGCCTGCCAGGTACACCACCTGCCCCAGTGTGTCGTGGGCGACACGCTCATCCTCACAAGCATGCAGGTCAGAGGCCTAAAAGCCCCGGGTCCTCCTACTGCAAGAGCGATCCGAGCTCCGGGTCATCCCAACTGCCCTGCACCCAAGGGCAACCAGGCCCTTGGCACCTCCCAATGTGCAACCGCCTCTACCCCTCTCCAAGTTCGGCCACAACACCTCAACCCCGGACCGAAGCACACAGTCGAAATGCAACGGGCAGCCCCCACATCAGCCTCCGACGGCACAGGTCCCTTTTGACTTTCGGCCCCTCCTGTCCAGGAAGGGCGCCCGGCGCCCGACCGGTGCGCCGACGGGTAAGGGAGTTGGCGCAGGACATGAGGGTGAGCGGATCCAGGGCGCCCGAGCGCCTGGCCCGGGGGGCTGGGGCTGGAAGCCCCCCATGCCACAGCCGGTCCAGCGCGGCCAGGCGCTGGCGGGGTCCAGGGCTGACCCCCTGGGATCCACGGAGCAGCAGTCAATAGTGGACAAGAGCCCGGATCCATTGACCACCAGCCGTGGCCGGCGTTGTGGGTGAAGACCTGCACGCGGAATCCGGGACCTGCGAAATGTGCTGAAGTTGACAAAGAGGATAGATAGGGCAAAAGGCGGAGCGCAGAATGGCACCCTGAAGGCTCGATCTCGAAGCTTCTGGACAGATCGGATCATCCACTGCCTGAAATGCCGCCAGAAAGGCTTCTGAGGGCTTTAGTTGGCTCCGACCCCCGGCAAGACGTCTCCAGGTCACCTCAACAGCCCCATACCAGCGTTCCTGTAAACCACACCCACACGACCTTGGGTTACTGCCCGCCTTCCGAGCTTGGAACAGCGGTCCCCTCCACCTTCACCTCGACTTCACGCTCGTGCTCAGCCTCGTTCGTCCGCTCGGGCCGATATGTCGTCCACACCAGCCTCCGCGTGCACATGCCTGTGAAAGGCGGTCTGATGGCTGCTGGTGTCGACCCACCCCCGTACTAGCGGCCGGTCGCAATGGACCTGGTCCAGCGATGGCGGGTCGGATCAGGTGTTGGTCTGCACGGCGAAATTGTGTGAGGCACTTCAGGTATACCGATAAGAATGGCCTTTATGGTCCATCAGATCGAACCGCCGCAACCTGACGATGCTGCCTCCGTGGGCTGGATGCAGTTGGAGGCCTGGCTCCAGACGTATCCCAACGAAGTCGTGGGGATCGATGAGGCGTGGGTTCGCGAGCACCGAGGGTCCGCTGTCACTGCGGAGGGCATCGCCCGGTGGCGAGAGTTCATTGAGCAGGCCGTGCGCCAGCCGGAGCTGTTGTTCTGTCGTGTTGTCCGTTCCGGGTCAGAGGTCGTCGGAGTTCTTTGCGGCCGGCGGGATGAAGGGGTTACCCTCGGGCCGATGTATCTCCTGGATAAAGCCCAAGGTCGAGGTATTGGCGGCCGGCTGATGGACGAGTTCCTGGCGTGGGCCGGAGACAGCCGCATGCACCTGTGGGTGACCGACTACAACACCAGAGCGATCCGCTTCTACGAACGGTACGGATTCAGCACTACAGGTGAGCGCGAGCTCTGGCGAGACAAGCTGCCCAATGTGCGCATGGCCCGTGAACCAATCCTGAAGGACCAAATCATCTGAGGTGGGATCAAGTTGGGCCGGTTCAGCCGAGACAGGGACCCGATCGAATGCGACGGCATAGCTGATGTCCTGTCGCAGCGAAGGTTCAGCGGTCTCACCGAAGACTGACGGCAGCTTGGTTCGTCTCGTCGAAGTTTGACCAGACAGGCAGGCATACGGGTCGGGCGGCCGCTGTCGCGGTGATCTGGTGCCGCTCTCGACGGTCTGCTCGCTCCGCAGTGGTGGGTGCCTGTGCCCTCGATCCACATGCAACCGAACCTGCCAATGAGGCTGCCCTGGCTTTGCGGGCCGGGCGGCTTGCCCCAGGACGGACTGAAAGTTCACCGATCCTCCCAAAGATTGGCCTGTGCCATCCGATCAGCGCAGGCGTGTAAGTCGCACCAGGGCCTCATTGCGCACCTCGGGCTCTCTGTCCGTCGGCAGAATCTGAAGTTGCACGATCAGGTCATCGTCATCCTGTCCGGTTGCCCCGCGTGGGTCACCATCAAGTTCCGCAGCGAGCTGATCGGCGGTTCCCTGGTCGGAGGCGACGGCACGCGCAGCGAGCACTGCACGCAGGCCGGCCAGATCTCTCCGAGCCAAGAGAGCTGACGCAGTATCCGAGGTGACACCGGTGTCCTGAGCATCCAGCAACAGACGGTGCAGGACTCCGGCGACACTCTCAATCCGAGGCGCTGCCGCCAGATGTCGTCCTGCGGCGGCCCTCACTGACCAGGACGGCGATTCCGCTGCGGCGATCGCGTCGCGAAGCCTCTTGTCGGTGAAGGCTTCCACGTCACCAGGCTGCCGGCAGGATGTCTCGATCAAGCTTCGTTGAGACAACACCGCAGCGGTCAATCTGTGGTGAGCTTGGTCAACCTTCAACGATAGAGGGCGGCCAGTACCCCAGACCGATCACATCTCGGTGATTCAACCTTCGCCGGCATCGATCAGCCGTTGACGCGGCGGGACACGAACCACACGCCAAGGTTCACAAACAGGTCATACCCCCTAATAAGCGACCCACAGAACGGCGCCTTCTGGGCCCGATCTCGAAGGTCCCGGAGTGATCCGACCAGCCCCTACCCGTAAGGCCGTCAAACAGGAACCTACGCCTTTGGGCCGGCTCCGACAGCCCATTTGTGGCAGCTGCATGTCACCTCAACAGCGCAGCAGTTGCGTACGCTTGAGATAATGCGGCGGCGATAAGGATGACTTGGCTTCGGGTCATGCCCGCCTCCTGTTGGAGAGGCGGTCCTCCGCCGGCAATCAGAATTCCGAGCAGCGACGCCTGATCGGCTGCGCCCCTCGGCGCCCTCGGCCAGAAGTAGGTGGGCTGCGGCGCGTGCACCTGGCAATCGAGTCCCCTCGCCGGCAAGGACGAACGACGTCGTCGGCACGGCCGCACGGACGTTGCTGTCGGCTAGTGGTCGGAAGAGCCGGACGTCGCGGTAGGTTCGGACGGCGCACACGTGGCGGGCCAGGTCCGCTTGAGCACCCTGAGGTTGGCCTCGCTCGAATCGACCCCGCGCATCGGATGCGGGCCGTAGCGCTCCCGTCCACCCCTCGCGGGGGACCGGCACTGTCCGGTAGGTAGGAAGCCGGTATGGGATTCTCCACTGATGGTTCGCCATGCGGGCAAGGCTCGAACGCCTGCTTTGTTCCGCGGCGGTGAGGGCCAGATCGAGGGCAGTGCTTCGCGTCGCTGCGAGCGCCGGTCCAGCACAGCCGAGAGACCTGCACCCGCACGCTGCCGACGGTGGAGGCAGGCACCCGGTGACCTCCCAGCCGGCAGCGGTTGAGGCCCGATGCGTGGTTGGGGAAACCTGATGACACCATCTGCTTCTTGCCAGGGCCGGGTAGCACAGCGGGAGCCGGAGAATCTCGTCAGCCGACGGCCGAGTGAGTGCGGCCCTGTCAGGGGTCCGATCAACTCGCCGTGCGTCCGGGGCGTCTCTCTCCCACACACAGGCTGGGGTGCTAACGCCGTTAGCACCCCAGCCCTCCTTGCATCGACTGCGCCTGTTCGACTCCTTCTCCGATGAGGCGCGGCTGATCAGGTGGGCGGATGCGCAGGCGTATGTGGTCTCGGTGATGCATTTCTGCTCCAGGACTGCGGTCCGATGATGACCTCGTGGCTTGCCTGAATGAGCGCCCGGACGTTGCCGGGAGAAGGAGCGCTGCTGCCGAGCGCAAGGAGCGGCGTGGGCCGGCAGATCGACGAACTTCTATACCCGCACAGGTCCGGATTACTCGTCGCTGCCTGCTTCTGGGAAGGAGCAAGCGGGCCGCCGGGTCAGTACTGGGCCGTGGTCGGAGTCCAGCGGCCAGTGGTCCTGGAACCGAAGAGGCTCGGGGGGTGCTAACGCCGTTAGCACCCCCCGAGGCGATACGTGACTGAGCCCGTCCGGATCTCCGGACGGGCTCAGTCACGTGCGAGCCGTGTGGCTACTCCTCACCGTGTGCGGCGAGGAGCCGCTCCAGGAGCAGCTTGCGCTGCGCGGCGTCCATCCTCTCCAGGATCATTTCGGCGACCTTGATTCCGTCATCCCACGGAAGGCGGGGAACCGAGCGAAGGTCGACGAGGAAGGGGACGGCCTCCGGCGTCGAGAACACACTGTGCTTGGCTCCGTCGTCGCTCGCCGGAGCGTCGGCTTCGGCCGCGGCCACTGGGGCGACCGCCGCAGGCGACGGCGGGGTGCTAACGGCGTTAGCACCCTGAGAGGCTTCGGCGGTGGTAACGGTGTTGGCGCCCTCGCTGCTTTGCTTGCGTCGTTTGGTAGCGGCACGCTTGGCCAGGGCTTCCTCCGCGGCGCTCTTCTGCTGCTGCTCGGGAAGTTGACCGACGTTACGCGCGATCTCCACCGGAAGGGTCCGGTCCTCCACGGCCGACTGAAGCTCTGGCGTGAGCTTGAGCAGGGCGATGCGCTGGGTGACCCACGGGCTCGACTTCCCCAAAGCGCGCGCAACGGCTCGCTGGGATCCGTGAACGTCCACGAGGCGCTGGAGGGCCTTCGCTTCATCCAGAGGGTCGAGGTTCTCATGCTGGACGGCGGCGATGAGGGCCGTCTCCAGGAGAGTGTCGGCGTCCTGTGCGAGGGTGTCGTCGACGTGGACGGGGAGGTCGTCGAGGCCTGCCAGGTTCGCGGCGGCCAGGCGCCGGTTGCCGTCGACGACGACGTAGGCGGCCTGGCCGATCTGTGCTTCGTGGCCGGGGTGCGCGGCGAGGAACGCTTGCCGGGTGACGGCCGCGAGGGGCTGGATGACGCCTCGGGAGGTCAGGCTGTCAGCCAGGTCCTCGACCGACTTCAGTTCCTCGCGAGGGTTGTAGGGGTTGTGCGCGAGGGCTTCCAGCGGAACACGGAGCGTCCCGGCCGTGGCGGCGGGAGCCTGATCGGCGGGGGGAGCATCCTGGCCGGCGAACCTTGCGAAGGACGCCGCGCGGCTGCTCATGGGCTGGGCGACCGCGTTGAAGGTGGGGGAGTCCCCGAGCATGTCCGCCTTGCTCATACGGTCTTCACCCCGCGGGCGATCTGCCTCATCCGGTGGGACTGTTCGCAGTCGGGGGCGTAGTCGAGGAGCGGCCGCTGCTTGCGTACGGCTTCGCGCTGTTCCTTGACATCGGGGACGACGGCGAGGACCGGGGGAGTGCCGAGGGACTTCCACTTGTCCAGGGAGGAGGTCGCGATGTAGCCGCGGCGGCTGTCGAACTTGTTGACGACCAGGCCGAGCTGCTCGATCTCGATGTCGAAGTCCCGGGAGAGGGAGTCGATCTGCTGGATGAGCATGCCGTACGCCTGGGCGGAGGTGTCCTCGGCTTCCACGGGGATGACGAGGCCGGAGGCACCGGGCTTCTCTCCGTCGCGCTGGCGGCCGTAGTTGAGGGCGGCGTCCATGGCGAGTCCGAGGCTGGGGGGTGAGTCGACGACGATGACGTCGAAGTGCTCCTCAAGAGGGGCCAGGGCCCGCTCAAGTGCGGCTTCGCGCGGGCCTCGGAAAACGGTGAGGCCCGAGTCGAGGAGGAACGCATCGAAGGCGGCGGGCAGGATCCGCAGGCGGCCGGCGAAGCGGTCACCGTCTATGGCGACGGTGAGGTCGAGCAGTGACTGCTTGGCCTGCTCGCGGTGCAGCATGTGCGTGATGAGGCTTTCCTCGCCGGCGGGGATGGCGGTGAGGCCCAGCTGGTGGGTGAGGTGGCCTTGGGGGTCGTAGTCGACGAGGAGGACGCGCAGGCCCCCGGTCGCGGCGGAGGCTGCGGCACCTACGGCGGCAGGGTCCTCGGCGAGGGCCTGGGCGAGGCCGGCGGAAACGGCCGTCTTGCCGACGCCGCCCTTCTGGTTGCAGACGATGATCCGTCGAGTGGTCTTCTGTGCTTCGGCCGGGTTGTCGGCCAGCCACAGAACGACGGACTGGGCGAGGCCCTGAATGTAGGAGACGCCTCGTTCACGGCAATCGGTCTTGAAGTCCTCGTAGAGGCCCTCGGGAAGGTAGGTGCCGAAGGAGTCGGCGCCGGCGGTGTTGACCGCGGGGAGCTCGTCGCGGCAGGCCCGCCAGGCCTGGATGCCGGAGGCGACCGCGTCCTGCATATCGGTCTGGAGCTGTGCCGCACGGACCTTGAGTGCCTGCTGGAGGTGGGCGGGCAGCTTGGAGGCGAGCTTCTCCCGCTCAGCTCCCGAGTTCGGAGATGACATGCACGGCAGCATACTGCCGTGACGGTCAATGTCGGTGATCCAATAGAAGCGTTTTGCTAACTTTCTGCGGCAGTTGCTACTCCAGTGCTAACGCCGTTAGCACCCTGACGGGGTGCTAACGGCGTTAGCACCCCGTCAGGAGCCGGGAAACTCGACCCCAAGGGGTCCCGAAAGCAGGCCACTTCAGGAGGACGAGCAGCCGGGCGCGACACGCGACGTCGTCTGGAAGTCGTGCGGCGGCATCAGACTCAACGGAAACCCAGGCCGCGCGGCAGCAGCGCGGTGAGTTGGTGGACATCGCCGACGTCAGGTGGCTCCACGGTTTTACCGCCGAAGACGCCGGTACGGCTGAGCCGTAGGCTGCGTGTCATGGCGCGATTCGATGAGGTCGTGGCGACCTTCTGGGGTGACGGTGACCAGGGCGTCCAGCAACACCTGACGGACGAGATGGTGCGAGAGCCGAGCGTGCGCTCGGTGTGACGCTGCCCTCGGCCCTGCTTGACCTCCTGTGGATTCCAGAACGGCGGCATCGTGGCTGCTGATCACGATGCGTTTCCCACCGGCCGGCCGACCTCGTGGAGCGAAGACCACGTTCCCTTCGACACCCTGATGGGCATCGGACGACGCGACGGAGCTGCCCGGGAGGCAAGGCGCTTCTAGAGGTCTGTGGTGTCGAGGCTCAAGTCGAAAGGGGCTGGGAGTGCGATCGGGCTGCCAAACGGATGGGGGCCTTCTGCGCGGGTGTAGCCGAGGTGTCCCGGTTCCGAGAACAAGGTGATGCTGCGTTCGACCCTGTCGACGAGGAGATAGAGCGGGGCTCCGTACTCGGCGTAGCGCTTCCGCTTGACGACGCGGTCGGTATCGCCATTGGACTCCGAGGTGACCTCCACGATCAGCAGGGTCTGGTCGGGGAGGAGCGCGCCGGCTCCCTTTGCCTGGTCGGCCGGTACGACAGCGATGTCGGGAACGTACCAATTGGGAGATCCGGGCAGGTCGAGGTTGCCGGACCCGGTGACGCATCCCAGTTCGCGGACTCTGGGTTTGATCTGGTCCCTGATGGCCTCTGCTGCTGCCTCGTGGTCCCAGGTCGGTGTCACAGGTTCGATGACTCCCTCGATGATCTGGGCCCGGTCGCCCCGGATGTTCTGGATGGCGTATTTCAACGCGTGCTCAGGGTTGATGTTGTGGGTGTAGTCCGGCGCGGTGCCCATGTGCGTTGCTCCGCTCGTTGGCGCGTGGAATGTGGTGAACAGTCTCCTCCTTTCGCCAGGGGTTCGTGGCTGCAACCGGCGTTCGGACTGGTGGAGTCACGTGTGCCACTGTCGCGTGTTGGATCGTCCCGCCCGCCCTGGAACTGCTGCTGCCGGTGACATCTGGCAGGGGGTGGTTGTCAGAGGAACCCGGTTGGATGAGCCCGTGACTGTCCATGACGTAGCCCGGCACCTTCCCACCATCGCTGAGCTGCGGGGCCTGTGCCGCTCGCTTGCCATGCTCGACGCGGTTCTGAGCCCCGACTGGGAAAGCCGGTAACACTCCTTCAACGCCACGTGGGCTGCGGGCGAGGAGATGGCCTCGATGCGCGACGGGTCAGGGGACGAGTACTTCATCGTGTTCTCGGCGGCTGGGGCTGGGGCCTGTGTCCGTGGATTGGGCCACGAATCGGTGATGAGCCCATGTGGCAATGATGGCAAGCCCTGGCCGGGAGTGATCGACGACGTTCTCGAAGTCTTCAAGTCGTTCGTCGAGGAGCCTGCGTTCACCGACGAGGACGGCGTACCCGCCGTAACGGTCTGCTTGTGGCGGGAGGAGACTGCCGAGGACTATTACGAGGTCTCCGTGGATCTGGCGGCGGTGAGTGACCTGTATGCCTTGAGGCCGCTGAGCCAGGAACTCGTGTCGTCGTTGAACTCGGAGGTCACCCTGGCGGACCTGGCCCAAGTCATCTCCGAAATCGGATATCCGCAGGACCTCTGAGAGCCAGTCTGTGCACCCAACAGCACGGTCTCGCCGGTGGGCCCTCGTGTTCAACGGTTTCCGGTTCCCCGAGGGACCAAGTTGCCTGGCGATCCCACATGATGTCCAGGGCGTATCGACTCCATACCCAGCCGGGCCCCTGCGGCAGGACGGGGAGTGCCCTACGGGTTTGGGTAAGTCTCTGCGGGGTGGTGGAGCCTCGGCGGCGTCAGTCTTCCGTGGTTGTGCTGACGCCGACGTATTCGTAGATCCAGCCCGCAGGAATGTCGGGGGCTCGGGCTGCCAGGTAAGTGTGTTGGGCAGCGGGGTTCCAAGGGGCCCACGGCTCGACCGGGGCGGGCTCGGAAGCCCGCAGGCGGCAGGTGTGCGGCCCAGCAGGCGCAGCTCTTCGCCGAGGTGGCGCTCCCGCCGCGGCAGAAGCTGCCGTTCAGCCTGGGCGGGCCGGCGTACTACACGCTGAGCGACGGCACCGAGGTCTGGGGAAAGACCGGCAGCATGGCGCAGTACACGAGCGGGGCCTTCGCCACCGCCGACGGGAGCAGGGTCGTCACGTACTCCTTCCTCCCGGGACCGGGCGTGACGCCGAACGCCGAGATCGGACGGGTCGTCGCCATCGTCGAGGCGGCGCTCTGAGCGCCCTACCTCCGCCCGATCCGGCGAAGCGGGCCCTACGGGGCCGGGAAGGCCCGGCGTCCTACGTCCGTCCCTCGCCCCAGCCCCAGCCCTCCGCCGGCCCCATCCTCCGGAACGATCAGTCGGTCAGGCCGATCAGGCGGTGCAGCCGCCGTAGCGGCCTCGGGGCCCACCAGTTGGCCGGGCCGGCCAGCCGCATCAGTACGGGCAGTAGCACGCCCCTGATCAGCGTCGCGTCCACCAGGATCGCCAGGGCCATGCCGATGCCGAGCTGCTTGAGGAAGACCACCTGGCCGGTCGCGTAGGTGGCGAAGGAAACGGCCAGGATCGCCGCGGCCGCCGTCACCAACGGTGCGCTGCGGGCGATGCCCAGGGGGACGGAGGCCAGGGCGTCGCCGGTGCGATCGTACTCCTCCTTGATTCGGGCGAGCAGGAAGACCTCGTAGTCCATTGACAGCCCGTAGGCGATGCAGAACATCAGGATCGGGACGCTCGGCTCGATCGACCCGGTGGGGGTGAAGCCGAGCAGGCCGGAGAAGTGGCCCTGTTGGAAGACCAGCACCAGGGCGCCGAACATCACCGACAGGCTGAGTACGTTGAGCAGGGTCGCCTTGAGCGGGGCGATCAGACTGCCGGTCATCAGGAAGAGCAGCACGAAGGTCACTGCCACGATCAGCGCGCCCACCAGCGGCAGCTTGGAGGTCACGCCGTCGCGGTAGTCGGTGAGTTCGGCCGGATAGCCGCCTGCTTCGACCATGAACGGCGCGGGTACCGCCCGCACCTCCCGGACCAGGCCGGTGGCGTCCTCGGCCAGCCGCGCCGAGGTGGGCAGGACGACCAACCGTTGCCCGGGGCGGTCGAGGTCGTCGACCTGGTCGGTGCGGTCGAGGCCGTCGACGTGGTCGGCGCTCCGGGCGCCGCCCTGGTAGGAGCCTGCCGACGAGTCGACCCGGGCCACCCCGGGGAGCCGGGAGAGTGCGGCGGCGTACGGGGCGACCGACTCGGGCGAGGCCCCGGAGGTGACCAGTTGGACGGCGTCGGCCTCCTCCACCGGGAAGCCGGCGCGGACCTGGTCGTAGAGCTGTCGGGCCGGTGCGGAGGTGGGTAGTACCCGGTCGTCCGGCAGTCCGAACCGCACGCCCAGGAACGGTGCGCCGAGTAGCAGCAGGATCGCCAACGCGGCTCCGCCGAAGGCGAACGGTCGGCGCATCACCCGGTGGGCGGCGGAGTACCAGAAGCCGTCGGTGACCTCGGGCACCGGCCCGCGTCGCTCCACTCGGTGGCCGAGCAGCTTCAGCGCGGCGGGAAGCAGCACGGTGGCGCCCACCACGGCGGCCAGGACCACTGCGACGCCCGCGTAGGCGAAGGACCTCAGGAACGGGAACGGGAAGACCAGCAGCACCGAGAGCGAGGCAGCCACCGTTCCGCCGCTGAACAGCACCGTCCGGCCCGCACCGCGCACCGTCCGGGCGACCGCGTCGGGTACGGCGTGACCGCCGCGCAGCTCCTCGCGGAAGCGGAAGACCACGAACAGGCCGTAGTCGACGCCAAGTCCGATCCCCATCACCAGTGCGATGTTGGCGGCAAAGGTCGACACGTCGGTGAATGCCACCACACCACGCAGTATCGCCAGCGAGCCGAGCACCGCGAA
The DNA here is from genome assembly GCF_024721315.2 of Streptomyces sp. Isolate_45. Lineage (GTDB taxonomy): Bacteria > Actinomycetota > Actinomycetes > Streptomycetales > Streptomycetaceae > Streptomyces. The sequence goes on along the minus strand of NZ_JANFAK020000026.1, from coordinate 16,759 downwards.
GAGTCCGATCCCGACCGTCACCAGGGCGGGGGAGATCCGCCGGTAGACCCACCAGAGCAACAGCAGGACCAGCGGAAGGACCAGGAGTTCGGCCCGCAGGAAGTCCTGTCGCGCCTGCGTCATGGTCTGCCGGAACACCTCGTCGCTGCCGCCGACCCGCACCGTGACGGCGTCGGAAGTACGGGTGAACGCAGGGGTCAGGGTGGGCAGCAGGTCACGCCTGACCTGGTTGGCGTCCCCCGGTGCCCAGGCCAGGATCAGAGCCTGCCGGCCGTCCCGGCTGCGGAGGGTCTCCGGTTCGCCCCGGTTCCAGTACGACCAGGCCGCGCCCACCCCGGAGTACGTGGCGAGTTCCCGGGTGAGCGCCTCGCCGGCCTCGGCCACGGCCGGGCTGTCGACGCGACCCTGACGGGCGGTCACCAGAAGTGCCAGGTTGGGGCTGCCGGTCCGGTACTCCCGGGCCAGAGTGTCGCGTACTCGCATCGACTCGGAGCCAGGGGCTTCGAAGCGGTTGAGCGAGAGCGCGTTGATCGTGCCGGCGCCGATGACGCCCGCGAACAGCGCGACGGCGATGCCGAGGGCGACGATCAACCGTGCCCGCGCCGCGATGAACCTGCCGAGCATGGGTCCCCCGTCGGTAGTATTTACGAATGTTCATTCGTGTTGAGCTGTCGGCGCAGATTACGAATGTTCATTCGTGTTTTCAAGTGACGCCCACTGGGCGAGATGTGAGGGGTGTTCAGGTGATGGTTCCTGTGGACGGGGCGGCGGCCGCGCCGAAGCGGCGCCAGGCGCGCGGCGAACGGCGGATGTCCGACATCCTCGATGCCTCGGCGGTCGTCTTCGCCCGGTCCGGCTATGAGAAGGCCACCACGATCGCCATCGCCGCCGAGGCCGGGATCTCCCCGGGTTCGCTCTACCAGTTCTTCGCCAACAAGGCCGCGATCGCCCAGGCCCTCGCCGATCGGTTCGTCACCCAACTCCGCGCCGCCCACCAGGAGGCGTTCGACACGACTCACCACACCGCCGCGGCCCTCGACGCGGTGATCGACCGGATGGTCGACCCGATCATCGCGTTCAACGTGACCAACCCCGGCTTCAAGGCGCTGTTCGCCCGCCCCGACATGCCGGCCGGACTGACGGACGCCGCCCGCCCGATCCAGTCCGCCCTGCTGGCCCGGGTGGAAGCGCTGATCGTCGCGCGCGCACCCGAACTCCTTTCCACGGAAAGGGTATTGATGGCAAGGGTGGCCATCCAGATCTTCCAGTCGATGATCCCGCTCGTGGTCGCGGCCGACGATGGCCCGGAGCGCGAAGCCGTCGTCCGCGAGCTGAAGCGGGCCTTGCGGCGCTACCTCGCCCCGGCGATCGGCTGACGGACGGCCCTCAAGGGTGGTTTGCGGGGCGGCCACTGCACCGGCTCGCCCGTTGGTGCCCGGTCGTCGCGCGGTTCTCAACGGCCCACGGGTGCGGAACTCGGGGTGGCTCGGGCCCATCATCCGTGTGGTCGCGCCCGAGGTGGCCACTGCGCGGATATCGCGTTCGTCCGCGGAGGACCTTGTCCCTACCCTGAGTCGGAGCGGGACCGCGCGTGGTCCCGTAGGTTGCGGTGCTGTGGCAGAGCGGCCCATTGCGATCGACGTGGGCGAGGTCCCTCCCACGGCGGCTGACGGATACGGGGCGGACCTGCCCCCATCCGTCCGCGGGTTCAAATCCCGTCGGAACCGCAACCGACCTGGGTTCGGTCCAGGACAAGGAGGGGCCGCGTCGCCCCACATCCGGTCGACGGAAACGGACAGCTTCTGCTCCACCAACGCTGTCCGACCGAACGGCACGCCACCGTTCAGGAACCCGAACACCACCGGCTTCTGCGGCACTTCGCCATCCGGCACCGGATGAGGCGGCTGCGGGTAAAGGCCGAGAACGCACCCCTGGGACGCTCCCGGACCAACCACACGCCCGAGGCGATGGCGACCGCGCCCTGGACCAGCTCGGAGGGCTCGGAGTCGAACCCGCTCAGGGCCACCGCCACCCCACGCTCCACGTGCTCGTACTCGTGCAACCGCAGGTCGTCCGGATCCACACCCGCGTATGCCGGCAGTTTGCGCGCCCAGAAGTCGGGCACCGTCCCCGTCCCCGGTGTCATGGCTCGCAGGCTACGACTGCGACCCTCTGCCAGCGGTTCGGCGGAGTACAGCACGCACGGGACTCGGCATCGAACCCGACGCGTACGACCGGTGCAGGTCACCGCGCCGGGTGCGCCCGCGGCGACGACGTGGGCGCCGATTCGTCAGGCTGGCCGGACGGTGATGGTGCTGAGGCGCTTGGTGGCGCGGGTCAGGGCTACATACAAGTCCCTTTCCCCACCGGGGCGGGCCGTGATGATCTCCTCGGGGTTCATGACGACGACCCCGTCGAATTCCAGGCCGCGCGCTTCGGACGCCGGCACGATGCGTGCGTGGTGATCGATGCCCCGGTCCGTCAGCTCGCTCACCCTGGTGTCCGCGCAGATCACGCCCAGGAGCTCGCCCGGGTGCGCGGTGCTCCGGGCGCGTAGTTCCTGAACGACGGCGGTGACCAACCCGTCCGGAGGAGTGCTAACGGTGCGAGGGCTCTCACCGCTTCGCAGCGACCGCGTGGGCTTCTGGTCCGGGGCGATCCGCGTGAGCAGGTCCTGGACGCTCTCCAGGATCTCCTGCGTGGTGCGGTAGCTGACGGTCAGGTCGTGCAGTTCGAACCGCGGTCCGACGTGGGGGCCCAGTGCCTCCTTCCAGTCGCGCGCTGTCGCGACCGGGCCTGCCTGGGCGAAGTCACCCACCAGGGTCATCGCCCTGGCCGGGCAGCGGCGGACGATCATCCGCCACTGCATGGCGGTCAGTTCCTGTGCCTCGTCGACGACGACGTGCCCGTACGTCCGCTCGGGGGGACCGTCGACCAGGCTCGCCGCCTCGTCCAGCAACGGTACGTCGGCGTCGGTCCACGGGGCGTCCGGACCGCGCAGCAGAAGGGACCGCTCCTGGACGGTCAGGCGGGGCAGGAACTCGGCGAGAGCGCCGGCGTTCGTCAGGAGCGCGGCCACGAGGTCGCCGGGTACCAGCCGCGGCCACAGCGCCTCGACCGCTCGGTCGACGTCGGGGTCGTCGAGGAGGTCGGCTCGGACGGCGTCCAGGTCCAGCTCGTGCACCGGGCCCGAGTCGGCCGCACCTTCGGCACGGTGCCGGGCGGCTCCCGTGAACCGGTCGAGGTCCATGCCCGTCATCATGGCGGCATCGGCGTCGATCCGTTCCAGGAGGTCGCCCATGTCGCGTCGCATCGCGTCGGTGACGGCGTCGATCAAGAGCTCCCGGAACACCTGGCGCGCGGGGTTGTGTCCCGGTGCGGCCGCCACGGCGGCGTCGCGCGCCGTGGCGACCTCCTCGCCGGACAGGTGAACCAGTTCCCGTCCGATCCGCACGGTGAAGTCACCGGCCGGGGCTTGGCAGCCGCGCAGCAGGCCGGCCAAGGCGTCGGCGAGGTCGTAGCTGCCCTTGAGACGCGCCGTATCGAACGGGTCCACCATGTCCGTGGACACGCCGGCCAACTCCCGGCAGGTCGTCAGAACGACGTCGTTCTCTCCGAGCGAGGGAAGGACCTGGGAAATGTAGTCGAGGAACCGGGCGTTCGGGCCCACCACCAGGACACCCTCCTCGGCGGCGCGCGGAAACGCGTACAGGACGTAGGCCGCCCGGTGCAGGGCGACGACCGTCTTGCCGGTGCCGGGCCCGCCCTGCACCACGGTCACCCCGCGGTGGGCGGAGCGGACGATCTCGTCCTGCTCGGCCTGCAGCGTCGCGACGGCCGCGTGCATCCTGCCCGTCCGCCGTGCCGACAGAGCCTCGGTCAACGGGCCGTCCCCCACGACGTCCTCGTCGGTCGGGGCGGTTCCGTCCAGCAGTTCGTCGCTCACCGAGATGACCGTGCGCTCCTTGAGACGCAGGTGGCGCCGCCGCCGCAGGTCCATCGGGTGGACCGGTGTCGCCTCGTAGAAGGGCCGCGCCGCGTTCGCGCGCCAGTCCACGAGCAGAGGCAGATCGTCCTCCTCCGTGTGCAGTCCGATCCGCCCGATGCGCAGGGCCGTGCCGTCCGTCCAGTCGAGGCGTCCGAAGACCAACCCCTTCTCGGCGCCCTCCAACCGGCTGATCTCCTTGGCCGAGCGCTCGGCGGCGATTTCTCTCTCGTATGCCTCACCGGCGCTTTCCGCCGGGGACTTCAGCACACTCGCTCGGTGTGCTCGCGCCTCGGAAAGCCGCTCGGTGAGCAACTCGTACAGCGAGGACACATAATCCCGCTCCGATTCAACCGCACGGATGGCGGGATCATTCACGTTCGACAAAACGGGGCTCCTTCGATTCGAGCCACACCGTACGGTCAAATTTCCCTGAAGGTAAGTCTTGACTTACTTTGTCAACCATGGCCCTGCGGCCGGATCCAGGGGCGGCCGACCTTATGGAGTACCATCCGTTCCGTCGTTCCGTACGCCGCCCTCGCCGGGGAGGAAATCGGGCAGCGGAAGGCGGAGTTGTGAGCGCGGAAGGGGCGGGGGTGGTGCTGATGGAGGGCCGACGCCGGAACCGTGCAGAGGTTACTGACGCATTTGTTTTCACCGAGGGGGATAGTGCGATTTACCTCGATCCCATCAGTGGTGATTTCAAGGCGGGCGATCACGTAAGAATCGTTCGCGAGGGAATCGAAGCAGCTGGGGCTGTAATTTTTCCGCGCGACGGCGGTGTGAGCGCCGCGGGCGAAACCGGTCGACGGCCACACGCACTCGTGAAGGGATTCGCTTGCGCCGTCGGGGACATTATCGAAGCGGATTGATCGGCGTAGGCTCGATCGAGTCGGCGCCTCCCGCGTCCCGTGAGCCGGTCGCTCGTTCTGTTCCTACCCTCTACACGAGTGAGGCCAGGACGGGCACGGCAATGACGCGTTCGTCGTCACCGAGCCGGACGTCGTCACCGAGCCGGACAGGCTTGGACGAAGGCCGGCTGAAGCCGAGCTCGATGAAGGCGCAGCCTCCGTGATCGGTGTGGGGCAGTGCCTCTCGGGATACGGGTCTCGGAGTCTGCCGGAAGTACTGACGGAAGCCGGAGGCGGGGAACTTCAGGAGGGGACGGGCCCGGTCGTGCGGCTGGCCGGCCCCGGGCGAGTCGCGGGGCCATGATGCCCACCTCCAAGTGCCACATGTCGGCGAACGCCACTCCGGGTGACGTGATTTGACGTTCGCGCGGCGGGTCGGATCCCCGCGTGACGGGGCGGCGGGGTGGGCCCGTCGCGGTGTCGGTGGTCGTCCATGTCTCCCGCCTGCCCACAACACCCCTCCGCCGCCTCGCACCCCTGCCCCCTGCCGGGACCGCCGGATTCCGACGATGCCGCGTCCGGACCGGTCGGCGGGCCCGATCCGCGAAAAAGACCGGTCCGTGACGTAGCAGACGTAGCGGACCCGTCGGCCGGACCGAATCCATTTCGGACGGTGGGGTTTGCCGGCGGCGATCGGGAGCAGGAGAGCGTCACGACCAAGCCGGTACTACACGAGGAGGTCCCCATGTCGGGTACGGAGAAGAGCAAGGCGCACGCCGAGACGGCCAAGGGCAAGGTCGAGGAGACCGTCGGCAGGGCCGTCGGCAACGAGCGCATGACCGCCGAGGGCCGGGCCGACCAGGCCAAGGGCAAGGCGCGGCACGCCAAGGAAGACGTCAAGGACGCCTTCCGCCACTGACCTGACGGGCGAACGCCCCCCATGCCGGCTGAGCCCCGACCCCCTCCCCCCGGGCCGGGGCTCAGCCGCGTCCACCGTAGGAAGGTCGGAAGCCGGGACGCGAGGAAGAGCCGTCCCCCGCGTGGCTCTGTTCACGAGAACCGGCTCCGGCTCAACTTCTCTGGTTCCGGCCGGAAGCCAGGGCGTCGGCGAGCCGCGCTCCCGGATCGCCAGTGATGTGATGTGCGGAGCGTCCGGCCGGCCAGGTCGAGATTCCGTCGTCCACCCACCGCGGAACGACGTGGAAGTGCAGGTGGGGCACCGACTGCTCCGATCCCGGGCCGCTGGCGCTGAGGATGTTCACGCCTGAGGCGTTCAAGGCGGTCCGCGTGGCCTCGGCCACGCGGTGGACCAGTGCCGTCGTCGCGGCGAGGACTGCGGGCGGGGTCTCGAACAGGTCCGCGTAATGGAGCGTCGGAACCACCAGAGTGTGACCCGGCGCCAGCGGGTTCAGTGGAGTGAAGGCACAGGCCACCGGACCACGAGCCACCCAGCTCGCCGTGTCATCACGGATGAGCCCGCAGAAGATGCAATCCATGCGACCGATCCTGCCAGGCGTGGGATGTCACTCGCCAACCAGTTCGAGGTCTGGTGGGGATGGCATGTACGGCGCACGACTTCACGGAAGTTGTGCCAGAACCCGAGAAGGTTCTGACTCGGCTTCTGTGGTCCGTGACTGTGGGTCACCGATCAGATCTCGAAGAGGGCTTCTCCTTGTTGCGGGGTCGGCGGGTCGAGGACGTCGCGGAGGCGGGTGACGTCCTGGCGCCATTTCGGGCCGTCCGCGGCTTCGCCCCACAGCTCGGCGAGTTCGGACAGCTCGGAGACCACCTGGTCCAAGGCGTCGACAGCGAGCCGTCGGAGGTCTGCGGGAAACTCCGGCATCGGTTCCGATGGACCGTAGATCGAACACGCGGGCGTGCCGTCAGGGTGCTGTGCGACGACCAGGGCAGCCGCGGCCACTGCTCGCTCACCGTCAGAGGTGTCCAGGTCGTCAGCGGCGTCGGCGGCGCGTTCGAGCACGCCGCGGATCATGGATTCGCGTTCTTGCGATGTTGCCTCGTCCAGGTCACCCCCGAAGTCGGCGGCGGTGTCGTTGTCGAAGGGGCCGATGTCCCAGGTGCCCATGTCTCTCCTCGCGTGGTCGTCCGGGGATCGTCGCACCGGCCACCGACAGTCAGGTCAGGCGGCGCGGCAGCCCTCCGTGTCCGGATCGATCAGGAATCGAGAAGCGCGGTGCACGGAGCCGCCTCTAGCCTGCTCACCATGGACATCACCATTCACACGACTTCCCTTCCGCACGACGACCCGGACGCGTCGCTCGCCTTCTACCGAGACGTCCTCGGCTTCGAGGTCCGCGGCGACGTCGGACAGGGCAGGATGCGCTGGATCACGGTCGGCCCGGTCGGTCAGCCGGGCACGTCGATCCTGCTGACGCCGCCTGCCGCCGATCCCGGCATCACCGAGGACGAGCGCCGGACGATCACCGAGATGATGGCCAAGGGCACCTACGGCTGGATCCTGCTGGCCACCCCGGACCTCAACGCCACCTTCGAGAAGGTGCAGGCCGGTGATACCGAGGTCGTCCAGGAGCCGACCGAGCAGCCGTACGGCGTCCGCGACTGCGCGTTCCGCGACCCGGCGGGCAACCTGATCCGCATTCAGGAACTGCGCTGATCCGTGCGGTTGTCGATGTGGCCGTTCGGGCCGACATCGCGACCAGCCGTGAGGAACGCGACAGCCCGTGAGGACCGCGACCACCCGTGAGGCCGGCGGGCCGGTCCACACCACCGAGCGTCCGGGGTACCCGCCTCGGCGGGTACCCCGGACGCTCGAAGGCGTCGATGGAAGTGACGGACGAACGACGAAGGGGGAGGAACCTCATGTGCAAGCCCGAATGGCGGCGTGCCCGAGTCCAGGCGCAGCGCCTGGCCGATCTCGCGCGGCTGCGCCGCGTCCGCGACCGGATCGACAGGGAATACGAGCAGCCGCTGAACGTGGAGGCGCTCGCCCGTGATGTGAACATGTCCGCCGGGCACCTGAGCCGGCAGTTCCGGGCCGCCTACGGTGAGGCGCCGTACTCGTACCTGATGACGCGTCGCATCGAGCGGGCGACGGCTCTGCTGCGGCGGGGCGACCTCAGCGTCACCGAGGTCTGCTTCGCGGTCGGCTGCGCGTCGCTGGGAACGTTCACCACCCGCTTCACCGAGCTGGTCGGCATGCCGCCCGGGGCCTTCCGGCGCCAGGCGGCGAACGAGGCGGACGCGGCGAACGAGGCGAACGAGGCGGACGAGGCGGACTCCCATGCCGGCACTGTGGGTGCCGCCCGCGACGCGGGGTCGGCGATCAAGGTGGAGGGCATGCCGGCGTGCGTGGCGAAGCAAGTCTCAAGACCGGTCAGGAATCGAGAAGCCCCGGCCACCGCCCGACCCCTAGCGTGATGGTCATGGCAACCACCGCTTCCACCGCAGCCCACACGTCCCTCGCGTCGGTCACCCTTGAGGTGGCCGACCCCGACGCCGCCCGACGCTTCTACAGCGCCTTCGGCGTGGACACGCACATCCACCTGAGGGCCTCCAAGGCGCACTCCACCGGATTCCGCGGCTTCACCCTGGCGCTCACGGTGTCCGGGCCCGCTACCGTCGACGGCTTCTTCGGCGCCGCCGTGGACGCCGGCGCCACGGTGCTGAAGCCCGCCGCGAAGTCGCTGTGGGGCTACAGCGGCGTCGTACGGGCTCCGGACGGGACGATCTGGAAGATCGCGACCTCGGCGAAGAAGGACACCGGCCCCGCCACCCGCGAGATCGACGAGGTCGTCCTGCTGATCGGCGTCGAGGATGTGAAGGCCACCAAGCAGTTCTACGTCGACCGGGGCCTGACCGTGGCCAAGAGCCTCGGCGGCAAGTACGCCCAGTTCGCCCCCGGTCAGTGCGGCCCCGGTCAGTGCGGCCCCGGTCAGTCCGGCCCCGTCACGCTGGCGCTGTACAAGCGCCGCGCGCTCGCCAAGGACCTCGGCGTCCCCGTCGACGGCACGGGCTCGCACCGCATCGTCCTTGGCGGCACCGGCGCCGACTTCACCGACCCGGACGGGTTCGCCTGGGAGGCCGCCGCGTCGCTCGCCCCCACGGCGTCCTGACTCGCGGCCCTGTCCCACCGATCGACCGGCGAACGCGCGCCGGTGTTGCAGCCGGGCCGACCCCGGCCCGTACGTCCGTTCGTCATGCATACATCCACAACGCAAGGAGTAGGACATGAAGGCGCACGTCAGCTCCATCCTCCTCGGTGTCCGGGACATGGACCGGGCCAAACGGTTCTACACCGAGGGGCTCGGCTGGAAGATCCAGAACGACTACGGCATCTCGGTGTTCTTCGACTCCGACGGCGCCTCGCCGGTCGGCTTCTACGGTCGCGACGGTCTGGCCGAGCAGGTGGGCACGGCCCCGGAGGGCAGCGGCTTCAGCGGGCTGGTCCTGACCTACGTCGTCCGCAGTGAGGCACGGGTCGACGAGATCATGGCGGAGGCCCGGACGGCCGGTGCCACGATCCTCAAGCCCGCCGGTGCTCTGCCGTGGGGCGGGTACGGCGGCACCTTCGCCGACCCGGACGGCTATGTCTGGAGCCTCGGCTACAGCGCCCCCGGAACCGACCAGCCCTACGCCGAGTAACCGCGGTCCCTTGCCCCACGGCCGACCGGGACGCGGCGATGGTCAGGCGGGGCGGCGGGGCGGCGGGGCGGCGGGGCGGCGGGGCCCGAAGGTCCCGCCCGCGTGCCGGCCGGGACGGTGTGTCAGGCCCCGGCGAGCCGGTCCACCAGCAGCTCCACTCTCGGCTCGGCGTCCTCGGGCAGCAGGCGGCCCGCTCGGGTCAGGGTCGCCAGGCCGTGCAGGGCCGCCCAGAACACCTCGGTGAACATGCCCGGATCGACGCCTTCGTCGGCGACCTCGGCGAGGCACTCGAACAGGGCGGCGAAGGCGTCCTTCAGCGGCTCGGGAGTGTCCTCCCGTGCGTACGCCAGGCCGCCGTCGAGCTGGAACAAGGCGTCGTAGACCGCCGGGTTGTGCTCGGCGAAGTCCAGGTAGGCGCGGGCGAGCGCGGCGACCCGCTCACGCGGGCCGTGCGCTCCGGAGGCCGCGTCACGCACCACCGCGGCCAGTTCGGTGGCGCCTTCCAGGGCGACGGCGCCGATGATCTCGCGCTTGCCGCGGAAGTGGCTGTAGAGGACGGGCTGGCTGTATTCGATGCGCTCCGCGAGCCGGCGGGTGGTGACTGCGTCCCAGCCCTGCTGCTCGGCGAGTTCGCGGGCTGTCACCACGATGAGGCGCTCGCGCTCCGCCCGTTCGCGGTCCTTGCGTTCCTTTACCGACATGATTCGATCCTAGCACCGCTAGACAAGCGAGCGGTAGAAGTACTAGCGTTGCCTCATCACCTAGCAACGCTAGCTCGGAGGGATCGTCATGCTCAACACACTCCAGGTCGTCACCACCGTCGTCGTCGGCCTGATGGTGGGGGTGGAGTTCTCCGTCCTCTTCATCATGAACCGGATCCTGGACGCGCTTCCCGAGGACAGCGGCCAGCTCGGCCACGCCCACGGCGGCCGGATGCTCGGCGCCCTGATGCCGTTCTGGTACATCGGCTCGCTCGTCCTCAGCGCGATATGGGCCGTCGCCGGATGGCACCACGACGGCGTCGGACTCGTCGTCACCGCCGCCGGACTGCTCATCCTCAGCGTGGTCATGTCGATCCTGCTCCTCGTCCCGATCAACAACCGGAACAAGACCTGGACCCCCGAGAACCGGCCCGCCGACTGGAAGGAGCAGCTCGGCCGGTGGCACCGCTACCACTACATTCGCGTCGCCGTCATCATCGCCGCGTTCACCCTGCTGGTCACCGCCCTCGTCTGACGCTCCACCCGGCCGAGGGAACGATCAAGGCCGAAGCTCCTTCGACAAGGGAGCGCCCCCTCGGTCGGCAGGACCGCTCGTCGGCGCCGGATGCGAGAGCCCTCACCCGGCGCCCGGCACATGACCTCGACTCCACGAAGGCACCTCGCCGTGACACTCGGTGTCGCCGCGCTGCTCGCCGCCCAGGTGACCGCCGCCTTCGCCCAGCCCGTCGGCCCCTCCTCCGCGCAACAGTCACGCCGGGACACCGAGGCGATCCACGCCCTCGGTGTCAGCGGTGTGCGGGCCCGCGTGATCGAGCCCGACGGCCGGCGGACGGGCGCCATCAGCGGCACCGCCGACCTGCGCACCGGCCGCCCGGTCTCTTCCGACGGCTACTTCCGCATGGCCGGCACGTCCAAGACGCTGGTTGCCACCGTGATCCTGAAACTGGAGGCCGAGGGCAGCCTGTCCCTGGACGACGCGATCGACCACTGGCTGCCGGGAGCGCTGGAAGGCACAGGCAACGACGGCAGTCGGATCACCATCCGCCAACTGCTCCAGCACACCGGCTCCGAGGGGCGCGGAAATCCGTGGACGGACCCGCGGAAGATCACGTACGGTGTGGCTTCACGCCCTGAGACGGACGGAAGGAGGCGAGTGCCGTGCAGTTCACAACTTTCCAGCGCTCCCTTTTCCGCTGTCCCGGCGTGGTTGGCCAGTCCTGACCGGGAGCGCTCCAAGCAGCCTGTATCCCGGAGGAATCCATGACCGATCTGGTCATCCGCGCGCTCTCCGCGAGCGACGCCCATCTCTTCGACGCACTCCCCGACCCCCTGGGCGCCCGTGAAACCCATCGGCGTACCCGGTTCCGCCCCGACTGGAAGCGCGTCGCCCTGCGCGACGGCGAGGTCGTCGCACGCGGCGCGTGGTGGGGCGGCCCCGACGACTCGGAGCCCGTCAACATCAACTGGTTCGACGTGGCCGAGGGCGAGGAGGAGGCCGGGGCCGAACTCCTGCGCTCCGCTCCCCGGCAGGTCGAACTCGAAATCAACCTGCCCGGCGGCTGGCGGGAAGAGACCGAGCTGCGCGCCGGCGCCGAGGCGCGCTTCGCCGCCGCACGAGCCGCGGGGTACGAACTCCTGGTGGAGCGCTTCCTGTACCGATGGACCCCGGAGCGAGGTCTGCCCGAACGTCCCGGCCGCCTGCGCTTCAGCGCCGAGCCCGACGACACCGTTTTCTTCGACGCATTGCGCCGCATCCACTCCGCCACCCTGGACGCCCACGCGCTCAAGGCCATCGAGGAGGACGGCCTCGACCGGGCCGCCCAGGAAGAAATCGACTTCTTCCACTGGTGCCCCTCCCCACGGGAGTGGTGGCAGATCGCCCACACCCCGGAGGGAGACCTGGCCGGCATCCACATCCCCGCCCACAACCCCTCCGGCCCGACCATCGGCTTCATCGGCGTCGTCCCGGAACAGCGCGGTCGCGGCTACGCCTACGACCTCCTCGCGGAGTGCACCCACTTCCTCGCCGAGCAGGGCGCGGAGTCCATCGGCGGAGCCACGGACCGCGGCAACTTTCCCATGGCCGCGAACTTCGCCAAGGCCGGCTTCCCGATCATCAGTGAACGCGTCAACTTCCACCCGGCGGGCCAAGCGGCCTAACGAGGAGTAGCAGGCGGTGAGTGGTCCGGTCCGAGACAACTCCGGGCCACTCGCCGGCCACACGCCGCCCCTCGCGGGTAATTCCCTCGGAAGGCCATGGCCCACTCCGAGGTGACGCCTCGCCATCACCGCGAGACTGCTTCCGGACGGTCAGTCGGCTCGTGGGGCCCATGACGAGGCGTGGGCGGAGGCGGTGCGTCCGCACGACCACGCCACGACCACACCGCACACGGCGACCACGGCCGCCCCCGTACCGAGCAGGGCGGTGGACATCCAGCCCCCTTTGCCCAGGTTGATCATCAAGGAGCCCAGCAGGGCTGCCACGCCCGTGCCGACCGCTCCGACGGTGGCCAGGGGCAGGGCGAGGTTGTACAGGGCGATCCGTCGGTAGAAGCCCTGCCCGGTCCGGTAGACGGCCAACGGGCCGAGGGCCTGAGACTGTTCGATGAAGACTCCCGCGGCGCCGAGGGCGCCCGCGGCGGCCAGCGCGGCGATTCCGAGGAGCGCGAAGTCCAGCAGCCACCGCACCTGGGCCGCCTGGGCTGCCGATCCCAGGTACCAGGATTGTCCCGGCCGTGTGGTCATCGGCCCGATCAGGTGCCGGTGGCCGGCCTGCTCGATCGCCTCCACCCCGGACGCTCCGTCACGGTTGACCACCAGGAACCCGAAGAGCGTCCTGTCCCCTCCGGCGGGGGCGGCACACGCGCACACCGTGACCGTCGGTCCGGGCAGCGTCTCCGGCGTGGCGAACACCTCCCGCCCCAGTGGTGACAGGCCGGCGAACACACTCTCCGGACTCACCGGCTCGACGGGACACCGGGTCATGGTTCCGAACGCGGCCAGAGCGCCACAGGTACCGGTGAGCCGTAACCCCTCCCGGCCGGGCTCGGGGGAGTAGCGCATCACCCGTTCGACGCCGACGGCCGCGACGAACCCCTGGGCGGTGACGGGGACGTTGCGGGACCTGACGTGTACCAGCATGCCGCCCCCGGCCTGGAAGCGGGACCGGGCCGCCTCGGCGGGCCCTGCGAACTGAGTGGTGATCACCTGCCCGAGGACCACGATCCCGAGGCTGACGACGAGCGCGGCACTGAGCCGGGCCAAGGCCTGCGGCCGGGCTGCGAGCCATCGGCCGGCAACGATCATCGCCGCGTCCCCGCGTCGGCCGCCACTACGGGCCAGTCGGGCACCGATGACGCGGGCCAGGCGGGCGGTCGCGTAGGGAAGGGCGACCAGCGCGGCCATGGCTCCGACCGCGAAGGCGATCTTTCCCGCCGTCCCCCGGTACTCCGACCCCCACGCGGCCACCGCGACAGCGCCGACGAACACCACACCCGACCACCGGCCGCCGGTGGCCGGGGCCGAGCGGGCCGGCGCCGATCCTGCCTGCCGACGGCGTACTTGACCACCGGCCACACTCAGCGCGAGCAGTACGAGGAACGTGCCCAGCGCGCACACGGGAAGCCACCCGAGTGCCGCCCGAAGGTCGTCGGCCCACACGCGGTAGCCGGTGAACGGCAGAGTCAAGGAGGTCACCGACACGGTCGCCACCAGTGCGCAGGCTGCCAGGATCCCGTAGCCGAGCGGCCGGGCCGCTTCCGCCGCCACCACCACGGCCCTGCCCCGGGCCGGAACGCCGAGAGCATCGAGGAGCAGCAGCCGCCGTTCACGTAGCTCCGAGCGACTGCGGGCCGCCACCAGCACGAGTGCCATCACGGGCACGCCCGCGACCAGTGCCACGATCAGGTCGAGATCGGCGATCCCCCGGTCGAACTGGTGGGAGGCGACGAAGGACGAACGGTGTTGGCGGGCGCCGAACGCGCCGATGAATGAGGTGGGTTCGTCGACCTCGTCGAAGAAGCCGTCCACGGACGGGTTGACGTATGCCACCAGCTCGACGCCGTCCGCGAGACCTGCGGGCGAGATCCTGCCCGCGAGCTGCCCGTACCGGTCGGGGGCCACCTCGGCGAGGGCGGGAGACAGGTATGCCTCCCCGGGTCGGGGCCAGCGCGTGAGACCGGGCGGAGGTGCGGTGCCGAAGGCCAGGGGCCTGACGTGGATCACGGAGACGGCCCGCTCACCCACCTCGTCGGGCCGCTCCCACCAGCGGGCCCGGGCGGCGGCGGATGCCACGGGGACCGGGCTGCGCGCGGTCATGCGCGCGTCGCGCCGCTCGTGGACGGTGTGGGCGGCCACCACGGCCCACACCGTGGTCAGCGCGAGCAGCGCGGCCATGGTGAGCGCCGCTCGATGCGTCGATCCGCCGCGGGTACGGGCCATGCGGAAACCCAGGGCCCACAGTAGACGCGTACCGGAACCGATACCGGAACTCACCGAACACCTTCGAGCTTCCCGCCGGCCAAGGTCAGCACCACGTCCGCGCGCTCGGCCACCGAAGGGGCGTGGGTGACGACCACCAGCGCGCACGGCCGCTGCGTCGGCAGGGCGAAGAGGAGCTCGGCGACCGCGGCGGAGGCCTTGCCGTCCAAGGACCCGGTGGGTTCGTCGGCCAGGACCAAGCTCGGAGAGCCGATGAGCGCTCTGGCCACGGCCAGCCGCTGCCGCTCACCACCGGACAGGGTGCCGGTGGGCGAACCCCGGAGACCGGAGAGGCCGAGCTCGCCGAGCAGCGCCTCGGCACGCGCATACACATCCCCGGGTGGTGTGGGGGACATGAGAGCGGGCAGCGCCACGTTCTCCAACGCCGTGAGTTCGGGAAGCAACTCACCGAACTGGTAGACCATCCCGACATGGGCCAACCGCAGAGCGGCACGCCCGGAGGCCGAGGCCGCGGTGACGTCGTGGCCCGCTATGACGACCTTGCCGTCGATGGGGAGGGTGATGCCCGCGAGGCAGTTCAACAGGGTGGACTTGCCGCACCCGCTGGGGCCGGTGACGGCCACACTCGTACCGGGAGCAACGTCCAGCGAGACGTCGTCGAGGATGGTCCGACCGGCCACCCGGTAGCGCAGCCCACGGGCGAACAGGGCCGGGGCGGTGGAAGTGGATGAGGGCACGGAGGGCACAGAGGGCACAACTACTCCTTGCACACACGAAGGTGACCTGTGGTGGCCCGGGTCCTATCGATCCGGTCGGGTTTCTCCTGGCTTTCGATGAACTTTCCGTTGTTTTGAAGTGGAGTTGGCCCGGTCGGTCGGGCGGCGGAAAAAAGGGCCGTGCCGCCATGAGCGCGGCGCCCCGAGCCCACCGCCACTTGGCGCGCGTGTGTGGATATTGCCGCCACGAAATTTCGCACGACCATTCGGCCCGCCGCAAGCGAAGATCAACTATCCGCCACGAGTCGGCCTTCCGGGGAATTCTTTGGCCGGATATGAGTTCATGCCGGGTTCGTTCCCCCCGCCGTTGCCGCGCAGTGGGAAGACGCCCAACGGCGGTGGGGCACCTGGAGCAACGAGGACGCCGGGCCCGCCGACAGGCCACCGCTCAGGGCGGACCGGAGCGTCCGCCGTACCCGCTTTCCGCTCCACCCCGTACCCCTGGGCAGCTCGGCGCTAGCATTGGGTCCCATGATCGTATGGCTCAACGGCACCCACGGCGCGGGCAAGACGACGACGAGCGCATTCGTGCAGCAGCTGATACCGAATTCACGGGTGCTCGACGCCGAAAAGGTCGGTGAGACGCTCATGGACATCCAGCCAGGACTGCCCAGGACGAACAACTTTCAACACTGGCCGCCGTGGCGGCCGCTCGTGGTCGAGACCGCCCGCCGCGTCCTCGACCACACCGGTGGCACCCTGGTCATGCCCATGACCGTCCTGGTCGAGGAGTACTGGCGCGAAATCAGCTCGGGCCTTGCCGAGCATGCCATTCCGGTTCAGCACTTCGTCCTCCATGCCGACCAGGACACCCTCCGCGCGCGCATCGCGGGCGACACCGTTCTTGGCCCCGACTCCCCCTTCCGTCTTCAATACCTGGAGCCCTACGCCGAGGCGGCCCGCACGTGGTTGCACGCCGAGGCCGAGGTCGTCGACACCACGCACCTCACGCCGGCCGAGGTCGCCCTGCAGATCGCAGAGGCCGTCAAGATGTGAGGGGCGTCGCTCGTTCCGGGAGGTCGCTGCGAATGCCGATCGTGCCAAGGCCTGCCTCACGTGTCGGAGTGAAGAAGCAGGTGAGGCTGGGGGTGGTCGGTCGCGGTGAGCGGTTCGGTCGCGGGTGTGCTCGCGGGACGAGAGACTCGCCGCCCAGCGGGCCTTTCGGCGGGGACATCCCAGCGGTGTGTGGAGCAGGTTTTCTGGCTCGACACGACAACGCCCGGCGGGGTGTCCCGGCCGGGCGTTGTCGTGTGTGTGCGTCTGAGCGTGCGGGGGTGTTAGCGGTGGCTCAGTACCAGTGGTGGGTCTGCCAGAAGTTCCAGGCGCCGACGGGGCTGCCGTAGCGGGAGTTCATGTAGTCCA
>NZ_JANFAK020000266.1 GCF_024721315.2 Streptomyces sp. Isolate_45 | reverse complement strand
GGTGCACCGTGGGCCGCCCCGACGGCGACACGGTGACCCGGGGGGAGGGCGTCACCGGGGACGGCGCCGGGGGCCGCGCCACGGGCGGCTCCGCGGGCCGCGGCCGACCGGCCGGGGGCCGCACCGTCCCGCCGGGCACGCACACGTCCACCCGGGCGCCGCGACCGTTGCCGTCGCCCGCGACGGCCACGTGGCCGTGCAGGGGGCAGAGCGCGGCCACCAGGCCCGCCCCGGCGAAGTACTGCCAAGCCGTCACCGCGGTCCTCCCGATCGGCAGCCACATGAGGGTTACGGCTGAAGAAACGATCAAGGGGCGAGTTCGACACGCGGCGGACAGGTCAAGATCTTTGTCCGAAGGGCCGTACCGCTGCGGCCCGCGTACGGCTACGTGCGGCTACGTGCGGCTGTCACTGGGCGTGCCGGGCCGGTGCGGGGTGTCGGTGGCCGGGGAGACCGTGCCCGCGAGGATCCGCAGCGCGGCCTCGGAGGGCGAGCCGGCTTCCGCCGTGTAGGTGATCAGGGTCTGGTCGGGATCGTCGGGCGGGCTGAGGCTCTCGTAGGCGAGGGTGAACTCGCCGACCAGGGGATGCCGCAGGTGGTAGCCGCCGTGGGTCTTCTCCGCCACCTCCTGGGCCTGCCACATGGGCCCGAACTCCGGGCTTCGATCACCCAGCTCCTCGATCAACGCGGCGAAGCGGGCGTCGTGCGGGTGGCGGGCGAGGTCGAAGCGGAGGTAGGCGACGAGGTCCCGCGCCTTGGTCTCCCAGTTGACGAACCGGCCGCGCACCTCGGGGTGCAGGAAGACCAGCCAGGCCTTGTTCCGGCGCTCCGGCGGCAGCGCGGCGAAGTCGGTCACCAGGGTCGCGAACAGCGGGTTCCAGGCGAGGATGTCCGTGCGCCGGCCCAGGACGAAGGCCGGGGTCTCCGGCATCGCCTCCAGCAGCCTGCGCAGGCCGGGGCGGACCTGCTGCACGTCCTCGGCGGCGGCCGCCGCCGCGGGGTTCGCCCCGGAGGCGGCCCGGCCGGTGTTTCGCACGAGCCGGGTGAGGTGCTCCGTCTCCGCCGCGTCCAGCCGCAGGGCGGTGGCCACGGCAGCGACCACGGACTCGGAGACGTTCTCGGCGCGGCCCTGCTCGAACCGCGTGTAGTAGTCGACGCTGACCCCGGCGAGCTGCGCCAGCTCCTCCCGGCGCAGGCCGGGAACCCGGCGGCGGCCGCCGAAGGAGGCCACTCCCGTGTCCTCGGGGCGGATCCTGGCGCGGCGCGACCGCAGGAAGTCGCCGAGTTCTGTCCTGGGCCCTGTCCGGTTCATGTCGCAGATCCTATGCAAGTCCGGGGACGGAGGACCGTCCGGTCCGGGACCGGCCGGAGCCCCCTTACGACTATCCCCCGCTTCCCCGCCCCTCACCCTGCCGGCCCGCGAGCAGGAGCCGCCCGCCCCGCCCGCCCCGGCCGGTTCGCCCCGGCGCGCCCAGACCGCCCCGGTCCTGGTCACGGTGGCGGTGTGGCTGCCGCCGTTCCCCGTCCCGGCCGGCCGGTGCACCCGGGGCGGCGACGGCGCCCCGGTCGGCCTCCGGCACCCACCACCGGGTCGCGGCCCGTCGGCCCGGCCCATGAGCCCGCCCCCTCGTCGGCGCCGTCCGTCAGCCTCCGGAGCGGATCCCGGTGACCACGGCCCGCCTCGGCCTGCCGGTCGGACCGGAGTACTCGACCTCGTGGCCGACGGCCTGCCACATCAGGGCCTGGCCCAGCGGCGAGGAGGGCGAGATGGTGGTCTCCTCCCCCGCCGCCAACTCCGCCACCACGTAGGGAGAACCGTCGTCCTCCCCGTCGAGTTCGAGGGTGAGCAGCGCGCCCGGGACGACGAGCTTCGGCTCCCCGGCGTCGCCGTCCATCGAGACGGCGTCGAGGAACGCCTGGAGGTGGGTGACCCGGCGCTCCCGGCGGGCCCTCCGGTCGTTCCGCGTCTTGCGCAGGAAGACCAGGTTGGCAGCATCCGCATCGACGGGCGTCTCGTCCGCGCGCGCCAACTCGGCTCGAAGCAGCTGTAGTTCGACCAGCACACGGCGGTAGCAGGCGGGCGCCACCGAACGCACCGGGAAGGACGAACTCTGACGGTACGTCATCGACCCGCCGAGCTTGGCGGGCCCCGGCACGGCAGGCACCGGCGGTACGGGCGGCTCGACCGACACGAACGGCTCGGGCCACAGCTCCGCCTGCGCGGGGGCCACCGGCTCCTGGGCCGTTCCGGGTACGACCTCCGGCCGTTCCTCCGCCACCGGAGCCGGCGTCACCGGCTCCGGATCCACCGGCTCAGGCGTCACCGGCTCCGGATCCACCGGCCCGTCGACCGACCCCTCGGCGCAGGCCGCGCCTTCGCCCACGGGCTGCGGCCCGGCCTGCGCCGGCTCGTCCCGTACCGGGTCGATGCCCAGCCGTACGAGCGCCTCCCTCAGCGGGGCCATCGCCTGGTCCCGGTCGAGGTGGAAGCGACTGCCGCGGACGCGGACGAACGTCCAGCCCACCCGTTCCAGATCCCGCTGGCGCTGCGCGACGGTCGAGGCGTCCTCGCCCTCAGCGAAGCTGTCGCCGTCGCACTCGACGGCCAGCCGCTGCGTCCCGCCCTCGACGACCAGGTCGATCGCGTGCCGGCCGACCCGGTACTGGGGGCGCACCCGGTAGCCCTCGGAGACGAGCTCCCGGTACACCCGCTGCTGGAACAGGCTCTCGAAGGCCTCGTGGCGCTGGTCGGCGGTGACCTCTCCGACGAGCTCGGCCTCCGCCTCCTCGGCGGGCCGGGACAGGTGGTCCAGGTACTCGCGGCGCAGGTCGTTCTCGTGGAACGCCTCCGGCTTCGCGCTGTGGAAGACCCACACCTGGTCCCGGGCCCGGGACGCGGCGACGTTGACGCGCTGCTCGTAGCTCTTGCCGCTGTACCCGCCGGGGACCCGACCGGACTCCGTCGAGGCGGAGTTGACGCAGGAGATGAACATGACGTCGCGTTCGTCGCCCTGGAAGCCCTCGGCGTCGGCCACGCGGATCCGGCGCGCCTCGCGTTCCTCGTAGGAGAGGGAGGTCGCCAGGAGGTTCTCCAGTTCCTGCGTGTGCGCCTTGGCTGCGCGCAGGCTGATGACGCCCATCGTGCGGCCCGCGTAGGCGGGGTCCGCGCAGCACTCCACCAGGGCGTCCACCAGGGCCCGCGCCTCGGCCGTGTTGACGAGCTTGGTGTTCAGGCCGGTCGTCGCGCCGGACTCGACGTGGACCCGGCGCATCGGGGGCAGCCGGTCGGCCCCGTACTGGCGCAGCGGCAGCAGGGCCCCGTTGTAGCAGAGTTGGTTGGAGAAGCCGATGATCTCCGGCATGCAGCGGAAGTGCTCCTTGAGCATGAGCGTGCCGCGGCCGGCGGCCAGCGCCTCCGTCAGGTCGAAGAAGCTGCTCTCGGGGCCGAAGAGGCCCTTGCGGGCCGGGTCCAGACCGGTGAGGAGCTTGTCCTGGAGCTTGAAGTACTCGTCGTGCCTCAGGCCGATGTTGGACGGGCTGACCTGCTTGCTGTCACCGACCACGACGATCCGGTCGGCGAGCCAGGTGAGCAGCATGGCCTCCAGACCGGACTGGCTCGCCTCGTCGACGATGACGACGTCGAACAGGCCCGGCCGGTCCATCGGCACCGTCTCCGCCACCTGGTGCAACGGCATGATCCAGGCCGGTACCGCGCTCTGGGCCTCGCGCAGGGCAACCTGCGCGTCGCGCCGGTACCGGTGCTGGTACTTGCCCTTGATCCGGCGGACGGCGTTCTGGTACGCCTTCAGGGCGGTGGTCTGGTCGCCGGTCAGCAGGGACAGCGACCCGTGCCAGGCCCGGGCCGCGGCGAGTTTGCTGAGCGTGATCCGGATCTCGTCGTCGGCCTCGGCCAGGCCCAGGGTCAGGGTGCGCTCGGCCTCCGGGTCGGTCAGCCGCTCCATCCGCTCGCGCCACGCCGACCAGGCCCAGGCCTCGGGCAGCTCGGCCAGCCGGGGCTCCCAACCGGAGTCCTCGGCGGTGTCCACGATCCGCCCCGCGAGCGCGGGGAAGGCCGCGTCGACCCGGGACCTCGCCGCGACCTGGGCGGAGCGCAGGGCGGCCGCTTCCCGTACGTCCGCGAGCTGTTCGCAGATCTCCCGGTACGCCGCGCGGTCGCGGGCACCGACCGCTTCACGGGCGGCGACGAGCGCGGGGGCGGCCGCCGGCCGGTCCGTCCACCGGCGCAGCAGCTCGGCGGCGGAGGCGAGCAGGCGTCGCGGGCGCTCGGCGGCCCGCAGGGTCTCGCCGACCCGCAACAGGCTGCGCACGGCGGATTCCGTGGCCGGCTCGTGCCAGGCGGCGTGGGCCAGTTCCGGTACGACGGCCGCGACCGCGAGCACGTCGGCCCGTGCGGACACCACCCGCATCAGCGCTCCGAGGAACTCGATCTCCTGACGCAGTGCGGCCAGCCGGGGGGCGTGGCCCGTCCAGGGCGTCCGCGGCCCCGACCAGTCGCCCTCGAAACGGGCCAGGCGCAGCTCCAGCCGCACCCGGGCCAGGACCAGCGCCGCGCCGTCCACGGTGTCCGGGGCCCGCCCGTCCACCTGGACCTGCTCGACGAACGGGCCCACCGTCTTCGCCAGTTTGGTGCGGATCCCCAGGGGCCCGCGGAGCTTCTGGCCCTGCCCGAGGGCGTCGTGGAGGGTGGTGGCGAGGCTCAGCGCGTCGGCGGGCGCGAAGCCCTCGATACCGGACACCAGGGCGCTCCCGAGCGCGCCGAGGGCCTCCTCGGCCGCCGTCAGGGCCTCGGTGGCGGCGGCGTGCCGGGAGCGCACCTCGTGGTCCCGGCCGCCGAGCACGTCGGCGAGGGCGGTACGTCCCGGGTCGCCGAGCGCCCCGGCCTTGGCGACGGCCTCGCCCCGGGCGGCCGCGAAGGCTCCGAGCGCGTCGCCGAGGCGCTGCTGTTCCGCGGCGGTGAGGCGGTTGACGAGCCCGTCGTATCCGGCGGCCACCGGTTCGCCGCGCACCGCCTCGTACGCCTCCTCGGCCGCGCGCACGCCCTCGACGGCTTCGTCGAAGTCACCCGGCGAGGGGAGTTCCTCCGGCCCGGGGACCTCGGCCGCGAGGGCCTGCCGCTCGGGGGTGTAGGCCCTGGTCGCGTGGAGCAGGGTGAGGACCCCGGCCGCGGTGAGTTCCGGCCGGTTCGCGGGGACCGGGCCGATCCACTCGTACCGGCCGGCCTCCGCGGCCAGGCGCTCGGCGATCTGCTGGAGGCTGCCGGTGTAGTCGCCGATCTCCGGCGGGAACCGGCGGGTCTCCTGGTCGCGCAGGACGCCCAGGTCGTCGATCAGGGCCGTCTGCCGACGCCGGGCCTTGGCCAGCCGGGCCGCGAGCCGGTCGATCTCGTCCTGCGCGGCCCTCGGGTCGTAGCCCGCGAAGCGGTGGAGGATCGTCTGGACGGAGGCTTCCAGTTCCCGCTGGGCACTGGTGCCGTCCTCGGTCCGGCTGACGCACAGGTCCCTGACGGATTCGGGGAGCTTGTCGCGGACCACGCGCAGGGCCCGCGGGGTGTGGCTGGTGATGAGGACGCGCTTGCCCTGGGCCAGCAGGTCGGTGACGAGGTTGGCGATGGTGTGCGTCTTGCCGGTGCCCGGCGGCCCCTGGACGACGACGAGGCGGTTGCCGCGCAGTCGCTCCGCGATGGTTCGTTGTTCCTCGTTGGCGGGGAGCGCGAAGTACAGCTCCGCCGGCCGGCCGTCGGCCTCGGGCTCGTCGCCGGCGGTCCGGGCGCCGTCGCCCCCGGCCACGTAGCGCAGCAGTTCGGTGGGGCGCGCGCCGCCGTCCACCTGGCGGGCGATCGTGTTCAGCGCCTCCAGCGTGGAGCGGCGGGTCCGCTCGCGCAGGACGAGCGCCGGGGTGAACCCGACGACCGGCACGGCGAGGGTGTGCGGGGTGACCCGTTCGTCGCCGGGCAGGTAACTGCCCGCGCTGTGGGCCGCGTTGACCCAACTGCGCAGGGCGGTTTCCAGCTCGTCCAGCTGCTCGGGCTCGGTGGCGTCCGCGGCGCGTTCGAGGGCCTCCCGGATCTCCTCCCGGACCAGGCCCTGGACGTGCTGCTCGGCGTCGAGCATGCCCTCCTCCAGCTGGAAGCCGGGGGCGCCGGTGTCGGGTGCGGCCGAGAGGGTGCCGGTACCGGAGTCCATGCGCAGGACGGCCCGGTGGGTGAGCAGGTGCCGCTCCACGCGCTGACCGTCCGGGGACTGCCAGGTCAGGCGCCCGAAGCCGATGACGAGTTCGTAGGACTCGCCGAGGTTGGCGGCGTCCTCGTGCATCTTGTGGAGGCGGTCGTAGAGCCTGACGCCGGGCTCGGCCTCGCGGCGTCGGGCGGCCCATTGCCGCCAGGCGGCCTCCCACGTCCCGTACTGCTTCTCGATCTTGGCCCGGTCCGGGTGCGAGTCGAGTTCGAGGTACGCCTTCCGCAGCTGGATGCCGCCGGCGGAACGCTGGGCCGCGGGCTCGACGCGGCGGCGCAGGTGCGGGGGGTGCTCGGCCGTGAAGTCCCGGATCCCGTCAGCGGGAACCCAGGGTTCGAGCAGCTTCGACGGCAGCGGCGGCTCGGCGCGTTGGGGCCTTCGTACGGTGAGCCAGGCGGCCTCGTCCGCGGCCACGGGGCCCTCCAGGACGGAGGCGATGCCGGGTCCGTCGGGCAGGTCGGCGAACCACACCGTCCCCTGGGCCCCGTCGAGGGTGCGCACGGCCCGGGTGCGGGACTCCTCGGCCGCGGCGAGGAAGCGGAAGATCTGGCGGACCTTGTCCTGGTCGGAGGCCGTGGCCGGAGCGGTCCCGGCCGGCACGCCGCGCACGGGGGTCGGCGCCGCTGTCGCGTCCGCGAGGGGCACGCGGGCGACCACGGGGACGGACCCGCGGGCCTCGGGCGCG